>JBILDL010000386.1:0-3116 GCA_044352635.1 Saprospiraceae bacterium
TCTGATGCAGACGGGAAGGGTTATGCCTTGACCATTTCAGGTCAGGATGGTATGGATAAACCACGTATCATCTCTATAGGTGAATCGAAAATGGCCTGGGAACCTGTCTGGTCGCCCGATGCAAAATTTATCGCATTTACCGATAACAGAGTGCGGGTTAGAATAGTAGATGTTCAGGCAGGTACCATCGAAACCGTCGATACGGCGGGAAATAATCTGGAAAGAGGGGACATGGGTCTTACCTGGTCTCCCGATAGTCAGTGGCTGGCTTACACCAAGTCGGGCGATAACCAACTACGTGCTATTCAGACCTATAACGTGAAAACAAAAAGCAAAAGGGCTTTGACCAATGCTTTTGCCGATGCCTTTTCTCCCGCCTGGGATCGCAATGGAAAAAATCTGTACTTCCTGGCCAGTACCGAAGTAGCACTGGGTAGCGGCTGGGCAAATACAAGTTCCCAAATGTCGAATCCTGAATATGAGGCTTATGTGATTAATCTGCGAAAAACAGATCAATCTCCCTTCAAACCTAAAAGCGATGAGGAAGAGGTGAAAAAGGAAGTGGTCGATGAAAAGCCGGAAATAAAATCTGAAGCAAAACCCGATCCGAAGGCGCCAGCTAAATCGCCTGATCCTGAAAAACCGAAAGAGAAAAAAATAGAGGTACTGATCGATTTTGAAAATATTGATCGTAGAACGATTCCTTTGGGTATGCCAAAACGGAATTATACGACCATGGTGGCAGGTCCTGAAGGGTCTGTTTTTGTCGGTGAACGCATTCCAAATAAACCTGGTGTAGTGCATAAATATACCCTTGAATCGAAAGAGGCTAAAGAGTTTCTTTCTGGTTCCGGTGGTCTGACGGTATCTGCCGATGGTAAGAAATTTATTACTAATGCCATGGGTCAGTGGAAAGTGGGCTCAACCGGTGGGCCTAATGGAAATGAGGCAAAACCATTGAAAATGGATCTGACCATGCAACTCAACAGGCAAGCTGAATGGAAACAGATGTTTGAAGAGGCCTGGCGCTATGAAAAGGACTATTTTTATGACCAACAGGGAATTCATGGCAGGGATTGGGATGAGGTCTATCGCCGATATGCACCCTTGGTTCCTTTTGTTAAACACAGGGACGACTTGACTTATATCCTAGATATGGTCAATGGGGAGCTTTCCGTTGGGCATAGTTTTGTGTTTGGCGGTGATTTTCCAGCCATAGACCGTTCTTCTGCGGCGGTACTTGGTGCTGATTTGATAGCAGATCAGAACCGTTGGAAAATCAACAGGATTTTCACCACGGAAAGCTGGAATCCTAATCTTTCCAGTCCATTGGACAGACCTGGCATGAAAGTGGAGACTGGCTATTATCTGGTGGGTGTGAATGGAAAGGAACTGACTGCCTCTGAAGATCCATATAAAATGCTGGCTGGTACAGCTGATGTGCAAACCGTATTGCATCTGAACAATAAACCTGCTTTTGATGGTTCCTGGACTGAAACGGTTAAACCTTTGCGTAATGAATTAAGTCTGCGTCAACGCAACTGGGTAGAAGATAATCGCCGTTTGGTAGATAGCCTTTCCGGTGGCAAACTGGGTTATATTTGGGTGCCAAATACGGGTGGACCAGGATTTGTGTCTTTCAATCGTTACTATTTTGCGCAGCAAGATAAACAAGGGGCGGTTATTGATGAACGTTTCAATGGGGGTGGTTTATTAGATGACTATATGACTGACCTGATGACCCGTAGCCTTCGGGCAGCGATGACGAATGAAGTTCCAGGAGGTAAGCCCATGAAGTTGCCAGCAGGGATACTCGGACCAAAGGCCTTATTGATTAATGAACTGGCAGGTTCAGGGGGTGATTTCTTTCCCTGGGTTTTCCGTCACCGAAATGCAGGTCCATTGATTGGTGCACGTACCTGGGGTGGTCTCGTGAAGAGTTCTGTACATTATAGCTTAGTTGACGGGGGAGCACTAACTGCTCCTGATAATAGTATTTTTGACCCGGCTGCCAATAAATGGATTGCTGAAAATGAAGGGGTTGCACCAGATATTGACGTGCGTCAGGATGCAAAATCTCTACAGCAAGGACGTGACCCTCAATTGGAAAGGGCAGTTAAAGAGGTCTTGATGTTGCTGGAAAAACAACCGGCAAAGGATATTAAAATTCCGCCTTATTCCAAACCGGCGCAGACCAAACAATAATATATTTCCCCCGGCAGGTAATGGCGACAGATTGCCTGTTGGGGGAAATACCTGTTTTCAAAATGGGGTAAACAGATTTCAAACTTTCGTTTAAAGAGTTAACTTTTAAAAAAACTTGCCTATGGATAACTTTTGAGTTACCTTTGGGTAGTGGATATTCAAAGACAAATTATTTTTCATGAACACTATTTCGTCGAATTCTATTTAGAACAGACCGAAAAGTTGCAGGAAAAGATTGAATATGTTTTTAAAATTTTGAGAACCGTTCAAAATGTACCGAATAAATTCCTCTCCCATATGACAGGAACTGACGGACTTTATGAAATTCGAATTGAATTTGAAAGCAATATTTACCGTATTTTCTGTTGTTTCGACAAAGGGAATTTAATCGTGCTATTTAACAGTTTCCAAAAACAAGCTAACAAAACCCCAAAAAACAAGATAGCATTGGCTTTGAAACTAAAAGAGGAATATTTTAACTCAAAAAAGAAAAAGGAATGAGTAAAGACAATATTAGAAATGCTAAAAATTTTGACGAATTATTAGACATTAAATATGGAAAAACAGGTACTGAAAAACGAGACAACTTTGAGGAAAAAGCGCAGTATTTTGTCATTAGTGAAATATTGAAGGAAGCACGAAAAGAAGCAAACATGACCCAGAAACAACTTGCTGAGAAAGTTGGGACTAAAAAGAGTTATATTTCTCGACTGGAAAATGGCAAATGTGATATACAACTTTCAACATTGTATAAAATTTTTGAATCTGGACTTGGTAAAAAAGTGAATATAATGTTCGGGTAAGGTAGCGTTCCGAAAACTCTGTAATTTTGCTCCGAATAATTTGTAATGTATTACGGGAGCGTCCACGTAATTTGTGCGATTATTATCGCTTTCCCATCGAGTAAAAGG
>JBILDL010000387.1:0-3111 GCA_044352635.1 Saprospiraceae bacterium
TCAAGAACTGAAGTGGCTCCGTCAACATCAATGGAGTATTTTCCAGCATCATCTGTAACAACACCTTTGGTTGTACCCTGAACAGTAACATTCACAAAAGAAAGTACCTCACCGTCTTCTGCCGAATTTACTTTACCCGTAATTGTTTTTGTTTGCGATTGTACCGCGGAAAAACTAATAATTGTCAAAAATACAGACAATAACATCAGTTTCACCGATTGATAAATAGGTTGTGCATGCATAGGTAATGAGTTTAAAATTTAATTCTTCATAAGTTAAAATTAGCAAGTTTAAGTTTGGATAAATTAAACTAGATTTGCTAATAAATAAAGTATTTTAGCATAGTAAGCTCTCAAAAACCTAATATCATGCCATTTATAAAGGCTCACCTACTTAAAGTAGCCAATCCAACGTTAAAATCATTTAGTATTCGCCACGATTATTTACCTTATTTCTATAACCAATATCATTATCACCCTGAAGTTGAACTTTTGTTTATACAGGAAGGAACAGGTACTCAATTTGTAGGTGACAGTATTCAGCGTTTTGAAGGTGGCGATTTATTATTAATTGGTTCCGATTGCCCACATTACCTTCGCAGCGATAATAAATATTTCAGTGGTGACCCTAACCTATACGTTTCAGCCCTGGTTATACATTTTAATCCGTCCATTTTCGGAAAAGACTTCCTCTCCCTTTTAGAAAACAGGCCTATAGACCATTTGCTGGAAAAATCAAAAAAAGGCCTTAGAATCATGGGAAATACAAAAACCATGGTGACTGAAAGTATGAAGAAAATGATGGTTACAGATAAAGGAAACATGATATTAGCCTTATACACATTGCTTGATTTGCTGGCAATGAGTAACGAATGCGAGTTACTTGGCACAAGGTTAATAGAAGGTGATCATAATGATAAAGAAACAGAACGAATTAACGCCATCTACAATTTTTCGGCCAAGCATTTTAAAAGAAAAATAACGATTGATGAAATTGCCGGCGTTGCACATCTAAGTGCCAATTCTTTTTGCAGGTATTTCAAAAACAAGACAAAAAAGAATTTCTCTCATTTTCTAAATGAAATAAGGGTGGAGTATGCTTGTAAAAAAATACGTGAAAATCAGCTTCAGGTGACACAGGTATGTTACGAAGCCGGCTTCAATAATTTTGTTAATTTCAATAACGCGTTTAAAAAAATAACAGGCAAAACCCCTACTCAATACGCTAAACAGTTCTCTAATACCTAAATAAAAATGTTTTTTAACTCATTTAATGCCTTGAGATAACCTTGTTTAAAAAAGTTAAAATATTAGCTATATACGACAAAATTACGTATTTTAGCTAAAATATTAACTATTTTATGCAGTATAGTATAAATAAAAAGCCCTCAGACTGGATGTTTGAATTGGCGCATCGTCATAAAAAGTTGAGAAAACAGGCTGGTTATACTCAGAGTGAATTAGCCCGGCGTTCAGGGGTTTCCCTTGGTAGCTTAAAACGATTTGAGACCACAGGCCAGATTTCCCTGGAGTCCCTTTTCCTGTTAATCGATGTGTTGGGAAGACTTGACGATTTTGATATGATTCTAAAACCTATTGAAAATCTGAAGGAGATAGAACGATTATTCAGCGATAAAAAAAGCAGGTAATGAAACCAATAAATAATATAAACGTTCAGCTCCTGTTTAGCGAGGAAGAAATTGATGTTGGAAAATTAGTCCTTAGGGATAAGTCCATTTATTTTAGATTTAATCAAGCATTTTTAGACCGAGGTTTAGAAATTTCTCCCCTAAAACTCAAATTAAATACACAGGTAAACAAAGCTAATGATATTCCCTTTGATGGTTTATTTGGTGTATTCGCTGATTCATTACCAGATGGTTGGGGTAAATTACTAATGGACAGGGCGTTTGCAGCGAGAGATTTTTCTCTGTCCAGTATTTCAATGCTTGATAGATTGGCTTACATTGGTAAAAAAGGAATGGGTGCCTTGATTTATGGACCTGAATTAGCTTTGGAACATAACACTCATTTAGACATAGAATTAGATGAAATAGCGAAGGAATCCAGGCATATTATTTCCGGAAATGCTTCTGAAGTCTTAGATCAGATGTATCATCTGGGTGGATCATCTGTTGGGGCGCGGCCCAAAATTTTAGTTGGATTTAATCCAAAGACCCAACATATTCTTGGAAATGAAATCACATTACCTCCTGATTATGAACATTGGATTATTAAATTTCCCGCTGCAAATGATCCTAAGGATATGGCAAATATAGAATTTGTCTATTATAAAATGGCCGTTGAAGCTGGAATTGAGATGAGTGAATGTAAATTATTTGAGAGCAAATCAGGTAAGACCTACTTTGGCACCAAACGATTTGACAGAGAGGGAAATAATAGACTTCATTTACATTCTGCAGCTGGCATAATGCATGATAATTTCCGCTATAGTTCTATGGATTATGGACATTTGATGGATTGCGCTTTTCAACTTGAAAAAGATGTGAAAGTTTATGAAAAAGTATTCAGACTCGCCGCATTTAATGTATTTGCAAATAACAGAGATGATCACAGCAAAAATTTTTCATTTTTAATGAATGTAAAGGGAGAATGGCGATTCGCTCCAGCTTACGATTTAACTTTTTCGAATGCTGGAAATGGTATGCACAGTACTATGATAGCAGGTGAAAGCAAAGTACCCACTACATTGCATTTATTGAAATTAGCGAACTATTTTAAGGTGAAAAATGCAGAAGAAATCCTTGACGAGGTAAATGAGTCTATTCATTATTGGAGAAAAACGGCGGCTTTATATGGTGTCAGCAGGGAATCAAAAAACACGATCGCAAAAATAATTTGCCCATAAAAGGGCTTTGCTTTTTAACTATTTGTTTTATACTTATTTATAATAAAAAATATAATGCCCTAAAAAGACTGAAAATTTGATTATTTGCCGGAATTTACATAAATTACGTCAAAATTATGACGCAATTATGGTTAATTTAGTCAGAGACTTGTCGGATAATATATTAAAAAAGTTGAAACCAAATAAAGTGGTCCTTGTTTTTGGCGCTCGTCGAGTTGGAAAAACATTACTCGTAAAGGAGAT
>JBILDL010000388.1:0-3109 GCA_044352635.1 Saprospiraceae bacterium
CATATTCCTCAAACGAGAAGCCCTGATTATTGATATTATTGGCCATACCGATAAAAGAAATCTTTTCTTTCGAACCAAATTTATTGAGACTGGCTTTACCTTGAAATCTGCCTTCGGATCCAACGCCACCGTTTACATTACCAAAACTACCTTTGCGGCTATCTTCTTTTAGCGTAAGATTAATGGTTTTTTCCCTCTGTCCGTCATCGACACCTGTAAATTCAGCCTGGTCTGATTTTTTATCAAAAACCTGAATTTTATCGATGGCACTGGCAGGTAAATTTTTAGTAGCCATTTTAGGATCACGCCCGAAAAATTCTTTGCCATCCACTAAAATCCTATTTACGGTTTCACCTTGAGCCTGCACATTTCCTGATCTATCGACCTGTACGCCGGGCAATTTCTTCAATAATTCCTCCACATTGGCATTGGGTTGGACCTGAAAAGCGGCAGAATTATATTCCACTGTATCCTTTTTAATAGTCATAGGATTCCGTTCCCCTTCCACCGTAATTTCATTTAGCAGAGTGCTTTGCGACTCTAAGGACACTTTACCTAAATCTACAGAAGGGCTCGAAGCAGAAAATGAGACCGAAGTGTAATACGATGTATAACCCAAATAAGTGATATTTAATAAGAAATCGCCTAAGCTAATTTTTTCAAATTTAAAGCGACCATCATTTTCAGAGAGGGCGAATTCAACGAGCGTCGAATCTGTTTTTTTAAGTAACATTACGGTAGCGGAGCTTAACGGCCCCCCCGTTGAATCGGAAATTACTCCGGTTAATTTACCTATATTTTGAGCTGAAAGATTTCCACAAAATAAAAGTCCCAGAGTGAGACAAAACAGGCTTAATTTTAAGTTTGTTGACATAGTATTGGTTTAACTTATTTTATGTCACAAAGCAAGTATAATTATTCTAATATCCAAATTTTTTTAAATCAAAGTGCCAAATAACTCTACCAAAGGACTAAAAATGCCGCTATTTTATTTTTAACGTCATTAATATGTCGGGAATCCACGGGAAATGGATAAAATAAAATATATTTGCAAAATAATTAAGGTCTCGTAGTAGAATGGATACTACGTGGGTCTCCGGAACCCGAGATACAGGTTCGATTCCTGTCGAGACCACCCATATAATTAGGAAGGTGGCAGTTTGTAGTTTAACTTTATGTAATTACATGGTAATTAAATAGTAGCAGTGATTTTTTTTACTTTTATTTAATAAACAAAATGAGTGATTTTTTAGAAAAAAAGGTAGATAGTGTTATATTAACCAAATTATTTATAAATTTGAATTAATTTTCATGTGTAAATCAGGTGTTTAACGTGAAAGTAAATCTCCCAGATTCTACATTTAGAACCACATTATTAATTTTCGGAGCATGTTAAAGAAAATATTTTATTCGTTACTTGTCCTTCTAGTAACCAGTTTTGTTGCAAATAGCCAGACTACTGAAGACGAAACAATGCCTTGGGAGCAACCGACAAAAGGTAAAGACAAACCAAAAAAGGAAAAGAAAGCTGCCAAACCCCCAAAAGTGAAAAATGAGGAGGTTGCACCGGAAATGGAAGCAGAAATGCCTGTAACTGAAGATCCAGAAGCAGATAAACCTGCAGGATATTCTCCTGGTTCTGGCTTCGAAGTTGGCTTAAGAGGTGGGCTATTTCAGATTTTAGGTGAAATTAAAAGAGGGACACCTGATTCAATTGGTGGATTTTCAAATTATGGTTTTGCGGGTAGCCTTAGGTTTGCCTTAGATAATATTTTTTCCCTGCGTGCAGAATTCCTTTACGGAAAAGCGGCGGGTAATTCCGATGGATTAAATCCTTCATTACGTGGTTTCTCATCTACCTGGATGTCAGGTTCTATGTGGGGTCTGATTAACCTTAATTCTTTGGCTTCAGCAGATAAGGAAAAAAAATTAGCCATAAATTTAATGGTAGGTGGTGGTGCAAACTCATCTACCGTGACGAAGTATGGCACCATTATTTCAAGACCAACAGAAGCGGAAAAAACGACAAGGAAATTTGATTTTTCGAACAATCCTTTTCATGCCGGCGTAGGTCTTAACCTTGCTTACAGGGTTTCTCCAAATCTTAGCATAGGTCTTGAACATCAAACGATGATGGCTATGGGCGAAAGAAGAGACCTTATGGATGGTTGGGACAACGGTTTAGAAAATCCTACTTCTTCTCAGACAGATTATAATGACTATATTGGATTTACTAATCTAAGCTTAAATTATATCATTGGTAATAAGACAGGTGATTCGCCTGCGTTTTGGAACAGCCCGTTAAAAAATGTAATCAGAGAAATTGAAGGTATTAAGACAAATATAGGAACAGGGGGTAAAATTCCTATTCAAGATACAGATAATGATGGCGTTTTAGATGAATTTGATATGGAATTGAATACACCTCCGAATGCCTTAGTTGATACGCGTGGCCGTACCCTGGATAGTGATAAAGATGGTGTTCCCGATTATTTGGATAAACAACCTTTTTATGCTCCGTTGGAAGGAGAACAGGTAGATGCAGATGGTGTTATCATTAATGGTGATAACACTACAGGTGGTGGCACAGGTTCAACAGGTGGAGGAATGACTCCTCGTCCTGGTGGTGGCGGAGTAACCGAAGCCAGAGTTAAAGAAATTGTGGAACAGGCGTTTCAACAACGCGAGGCAACTGGGGGAGGGTCCTACGGTGGCGGTGCCGTCGTAGAATGGTTTCTTCCTATGATTCATTTCGAAATGTCGAGTAGCAATATTCGTAATTCAGATGTTGGAAATCTATCTTCTATTGCCAGAATGATGAAATCAAATAGAGGTATGAAGTTGTTAGTTATAGGTTATACAGATAAGACGGGTGGGGAAGATATTAATCAAAAGCTTTCTTTCCAACGGGCAAACGCCGCTATTGATTATTTTGTGAACAAGCAAGGCATTTCCCGCGATCGTTTTGTATTAAATTATAAAGGTAAAGATGATAATATCGTAGAGGCCAATAGCAGCTTCATGAATCGTCGTGTTGAATTTCAGGTAGCAAAACCAGGCGATACAGATATGCCAGCTCCTGCTGGTAATTAAACAGGATAAAAAACCC
>JBILDL010000389.1:0-3102 GCA_044352635.1 Saprospiraceae bacterium
CACTTCATCTTTAGAAATAGGTTCCGGTTCCAATATAATCTTAGTATCCAAGGCCGCTATTTGCTCTTTATCTAACTTTAACTGCACTATTTTAAAATCGCGAAGGGCATCCTCCACCCTATCCTTAATTTTAAACTGAATAGACAGACCAGGTTGCTTGGCGGCATAATAGAAAACAGTATATTGCTTTTCCATCACTTCTTTTATCGCTGGCACGTATAAAACACCTGAATAGGAACTTTTTTCAATGCCTGATAAAACCTCTTCTAAAGATTTTTTTTCAAAATGAAAAAACAGATTTTCTTCATCCCTGATACTTCCATCCAAAATCTTAGCCTCATCTACCACAGCGATGTTTTGAACTTCATCTGTTTCGTAAGAAAAAATGAGGGTCACTACTGCCGTAAAAAGGACAATAGCAAGGGGGGTAAGTAAAGTGGTAAGTATGAAACTTTTACTGGTCACACGAGAAATATATTCTCTCTTAATGATTAATAGTAGCTTATTCATATAGAATTATTCTTTTTGTTTTTGCTGTTGATTAAAGGTAGGATTATATTGACCCTGGGTATTAAAGCCAGGAAATGGACGCATTTTTCCAAACCGAGGATAAGAATCAAATAGGTCGCCTGTACCCAATACTCTTGGATCTCTTTGGTCAGTTAATACGTCTTCCAGTTGCTTTTTAAGTTTTTCCTTCTTTTCACTGTAGGTTTCATTGGTAGATAAATCAATTAAACAAAATGGATCCAGTTGAATATCATATAATTCCTCTGACATTTTTTTCCCAAACCCCGCTTGAAATGCGACCGACCAATTTTCCGGACTTTGCATCATTTGCCTTTTTGTAGGAGAATCATCAATATCCTCATATCCCAAAATACCCTTTGGATCAGGAGAGGGAGCAGGATTTCCCGCTGGCCAACGATCCGGTTTGAAGTTTCTAATATATAAAAATTGATCGGTCCTAATCGCTCTGGAAGGATATCCCACATTGTCCGGTCTGGCGTGAGTATGTCTTTCCCTCCCGGCAAATACGGGTTGCTTAAATGATTTATTACCCGATTTTAAAATGGGCACCAGGTTTTTACCTGTTGTTTCCGGTAGTTCCCTGGCGTTGGCTAAAGAAAGAATGGTGCTTGCTAGATCTGTCAAACTAACCAAAGAATGGTTAGCTCTTCCTGGCTGAGCTATTTCGGGCCCGGCAATAAGCAAGGGAACATGAATACCAAATTCGTGTAAAGATGCCTTCGCGTTGGGGAAAGCCATGCCATTATCTGCGGTTACAATAATATAAGTATGCTCTAATTCACCCTTATCTTCTAATAATTGAATCATTTTCCCAAGTTGCTGGTCAAAATAATTTATCTCAAAAGCATAATCCAAAAAATCTTGCTCAATAGTATCTGTTTGCGGCAAAAATCCAGGAAGGGTAACCTTTTCACCAGCTTGCTTCGAACCTGAACCAAAGGTATATGTCCTATGAGGTTCATGAGCGCCAAACCAAAAGAAAAAAGGCGTTTCCTTTGGTTTTTTATTTAGGAAAAGAGCTAGATTTCCAACATAATCAATATCGCTAATATCTTTACTAACGCGTGCTTTCAATTTTTGGGCATTGTATTCTTCTCCTACCGGATTGGTTTTCCAACCCGCGTCTTCCCAATTTCCAGGATCCCATGCCTTTCCAGTATAGCCAGTATGATATCCTTTTTTCCTTAAAACCTCTGTAAAAACCTCATATTTTGAAGGAAAATAACTCCCGTGTGTTCCCGCTTCCTCTAATTGCCAAATATTTTTTCCTGTAAGTATTGCGGCACGGGAAGGGCTGCATTGCGGCGCCGCAGCAAAAGCCTGGGTAAAATGCACCCCTTTTTTTGTCAGACTATCAAAAGTAGGCGTTTTAAATGTACCTAACTTATATATACCTGCGTGAGGAAAAGACTGATCATCGGCTATGGCAAATAAGAAATTATAGGCTTTGGGACTTTCATATCTAACAGAAGACATGGAAATCAGGCATAAAACCAAACCTATAAGTGCACTATTCCTTATTGAAATCTCCATTTGTCGTATGTTTTAAGTTATTCAACCGATCTTTTTCTAATAAATAACTATTTCCCTCTATTAGATTTTGAGTCCATTTGGCTGACCATTCGGTTTTATTCCCAAACATATTGAAATAAGTACCTGTTTTACTATTGAACAATTCAAATAATGGTTCTTTTTCAGTGTCAGTCACCATATTAATTTCCCAATCTCCAAGGTGTAGATTTCGAATAGCTTCTTTGCTTTCAGTATAATTGGTTTCTTCAACCTTATCATTTCCAAAAGAAAAAACACTTAAAAAACGCTGTTTACTATTACGAGAATCTGTTTTAAGAGTAAAATGCTTTTGATCTGTATCAAAAGTTGTTAACCCTTCGCCGTCTTCATCGACAAATCTAAAATTAACCAGAGGTACATCGAATGTATCTTTTATAGACATAGAAGAGGGAGAACTAGAGAAAAACTGAACAAGACATGAATCTGACGATAATAATTGATGAGTAAGCGTATCGATAGTGAGACTATTTTCTGCGTGCAGTAACCACTGCCATTCAGCAGGTTCATCACTTTCTAATTCATCGAGAATGATAATGTTTTGGGGTGGTAACAAAATGTAATGTCTAATAAACTTTTTAACGCCAAAATTTTCTTTAGTTTCAGTACTTCTATAAGCTAAGGATGCATCGCTTTTAACATAAGCGACCGTCGAACCTTGTAATAATCTTTTAAAGGAAGAAATTCCCTCTGTACTAATCACTTGCCCATTTCCATTTATAAGAACGCCATTGGCACTTTTAGTCAACTGGGACCACCCTGTTCTATGAGGGTCATCCATACCCAGTTTATATCCAGTTTTAAAAAAGACTCTTTTACCTTTATAAGAAATATTGAAGGTATTTTGCTCGGCTAAAATATGTCCGTACGCTCCAACTGGACTTGCGCGCAGAAATATGGCCAAATTTGATACTGGATTACCTGCATTCGTTTGCATAGAACCCGCACCACCATCACTAAACAGTTTAGCCAAAGGAAAATCAGTGTTTACATCATCGGCTG
>JBILDL010000390.1:0-3096 GCA_044352635.1 Saprospiraceae bacterium
TAGGCATTTACTTAGACAAGAGTTCACATTATACCTCAGCCATAGAAGGCCTTGAAAATATTCCAGAGATTGTGTCGGCTCATTATACCACTGGATTGTACAATATTTTCACTAAGGTTATTTGCCGGGACACCAATCATTTGCGAGAGGTTTTACATTCTATACAAGAAATACCTGGCATACAGCGCACGGAGACTTTTATTTCACTGGAGGCGGGCATAGAGAGAAATCTTTTTTTAGACACCTCAGAAAACGGGGAAATAGATGATGCCTTTTTTGATACTAATGCGCTGGATATTATATAAAAAAAGAATCGGAGAAAAATTATACCTTTTTCTCCGATATCTAATATTTTTAAAAAACCAAATTAGGCTCCTAAATAATTTTTCAATAAACGGCTTCTGTTAGCAGATCTAAGTTTATTAATGGCTTTATCTTTAATTTGTCTAACGCGTTCACGAGTAAGGCCAAATTTGTCACCTATATCTTCCAGGGACATAGGATGTTCGACACCGATACCAAAATAAAGCTTTATAACATCACACTGTCTGTCCGTTAAAGTACTCAAAGAGCGCTCAATTTCGCGGCGCAAAGACTCATAATAATCCAGTTCCTGGTCGGTACCTGGCGTTCCAGCATTTTCTAAGACATCGAGCAGGGAATTATCTTCACCTTCAACAAAGGGGGCGTCCATAGAAACGTGTCTGGCCGCAACGCCCAGGGTAGTTTCTACTTCCTCGGTAGGAATTTCCAACAGGGTAGCTAATTCTTCAGGAGAAGGTTCTCTTTCGAACTCCTGTTCCAATTCAGAAAACGCTTTATTTATTTTATTTAGAGACCCCACCTTATTTAAAGGAAGACGAACAATTCTTGATTGTTCAGCTAAAGCCTGCAGAATAGATTGGCGAATCCACCAAACAGCATAAGAAATAAATTTAAAACCTCTTGTTTCATCAAAGCGCTGTGCCGCTTTAATCAGACCAAGATTACCCTCATTTATGAGATCACTTAAGGACAAACCTTGGTTTTGGTATTGCTTGGCAACGGAGACAACGAAACGAAGATTGGCCTTCGTCAACTTTTCGAGCGAGGCTTGGTCCCCTTCCTTAATCGTTTTCGCTAAATCAACTTCTTCTTCCGGCGTAAGTAAATCTACTTTACCGATTTCTTGTAAATACTTTTCCAGCGACTGACTCTCTCTGTTTGTAATAGATTTGGTAATCTTAAGTTGTCTCATTCAACGACATTTTGAGGGTGTACGTACCTATTTAAAAACGGGTATCCGTATGGTTATTTTTTTAGAAGCACAAAAATAGTGGTTTAATAGGTCTTAATCAAGTAAATAAAGGAATCTTATTTTAAGTTTCAAAAAAAAAAATGAAAACAAAAGTAAAAGTCATTTGGTTTTTTCGATTTTTTATTTTTTATTGCACTTTACTAATTTTACAAACTTATGGGACGAACCAAGCTCCAACTGGAATTTTTATTTAAGGCCTCGCCTAATATTCTCTACACATTTCTCACAACCCCTGCCTGCATAGTCAGATGGTTTTGTGATAAAGCGGAAGTAGATGAACATCAGATTACCTATTCATGGAGCGGAAATGAAGAAGTAGCTCTAATACTCGCAGATCATGAAGAGGAAGTGCTCCGTTTAAAATGGGCAGATTCCGATTATGATTCTGAATATCTTGAATTTAAAATTTCTGAATCTCCTGTTACTGGAGAAACTATTTTGGATTTGACTGATTTTTGTGACGAGAATGAGTTGAACGATACGAGACAGTATTGGAATCAACAGATAAAAAATTTACAAAAAGAATGTGGTGGATAACATCTAAATGAAAAAAATTGTCTTTGGTCTTCAACTGGATAATAAAGTCCCACCTATCGGAATGGGTGAAGAGAATATTGAATATTTTTGTGGTCCACAGCAATTCACTATTTTGTTGGAAAAACGTTTTGGAATAAAGCCACCTGATGACCAGCAGGTAGCTATTCGAACGGATGTTTATCGACAGCATTTGGCCAGTCACCTCTCTGAACATCCCGATGCTTTTTTCCGACATTCATTTTCCGCAGACCCTTTTGCCACGGCTCAAACCTTGTTGAATTTGCGGGATGCCTTGAAGCAAGCAGGTTGGAAAGGCGCTGATAATGAAGACGCTCCTCCAAGAATAAGAACTTTATCTCTCATTGAAGACGACCTTAACAAAAACAAGTTTTGGCCAAAAGGATGGACAGATAGGCAATTGGACATTCTTGAAAAGATACCATTCAAAGTTATTCGACAACTGGTCATTTACTTAGTAGAACCTTTCGATTTATTGCCCGTTTATTGGCAACAAGTTTTATCAGGTCTTGAAAATAATGGAGCACAGATACAACAGATATCATCTGATCCTGCTGCCAGTGAAGACTCTGATCTAGCTCAATTTCAACGGTTTATCCATACTCTGCCATCTGGTGATACACCAAAATTGAAAGCAAAAGGAGATGGGTCTTTATGCTTGTTCACAGGAAAAAGGGATACCGAACTCGCTGGCTGGTTGGCCAAATGGTTAAACGAAAACCAGTCCTGGGACCCCATCCTCCTGCTACCTGATAAAACAAGAACGCTGGACAATGCGCTGATTTTAGAGGGGCTGCCCAGTCTGGGTTTACAAACCCGATCCGATGCCAGACCCGTTTTACAACTCTTAAAACTTGTTCCGGAATTCCTTTGGCAGCCTTTAGATCCAGTAAAATTACTCGCTTTTTTAACCCTACCCCAACAACCTATACCCTGGGATTTAAGTAAAATTCTAGCTTCAAACCTTGCTTCAAAACCAGGACTTTTTGGACATGATTGGCAAGTGGATCTAAATAAATTTAAAGAAAGTGTGTCGCCAGAAATATGGGACGACATGAAAAAAGAATATGATTTTTGGTTTACCAGGAAACGATATTCTCAAAAGGATTTAGTTCCCAAATCAGATCTTTTAGAACTTTTTACGCAGGTAAATAGCTGGAGTCAGTCCGTACTTTCTGACCATGAGTCGAGTATGTCTATTTCCAGCCAAACTCAAATACTCATCAATTTAATTGATAATCTTC
>JBILDL010000391.1:0-3090 GCA_044352635.1 Saprospiraceae bacterium
AAATAAAGCTATGCTTTAGTGTAACTTGCTGATTTATAATGAGTTGAAAGCAAATTTATAATGAAATTAAAATGCAAAAAAAACAAAGTTATTAACTAAAGTTTAGGAGTTGCTGAAAAGCTGATTGTCAGCTGAATAAAATCATAAAAAAGCTACGCTTTTGAACATAACTTGTTGATTTTATTGCAGTTAAAATAAAATTCCCGAATTAGTTAAAAATGCAACAGAACAAATTTATCAAGAATATCCCTGTAGTAGGTGAATATTGATTCGGTTCAAATATTATTTTATTAAACAACTAAAAAACTTCATTGAGTCAAATAACGTATCGAAATGAGTTAAACACTTGATAAAAATGGTTTAAATTCATTTTGCCAGTATTTAGTATCCTTATAAAAAGGTCAAATTTTTAGGCTTATTTTCCTGATACATCGGTGTTGGCTATTTCCACAACGATAAGCCATTTGGGTTGTATATTATTTTTTTCCAGCGCATCGATCCATGCTTGTTGAGTGCTTTCAACTCGTTTACCTTTTTTATTCCAAATTTCAGGACTGCAAAGGCAGCCTAAAGAGGGGGTACAAGGAAAATAGGATTCATTATTATATAATGCGGGATCAATCGTTGTGCCGTGAGCAATAATTTCTGTTCTGCCCATTTTTCCAGCATCGTGTGCTTCCCAAAGGGAGGGAAAATCCTTTATTAAAGGATTCAGGAGGGCTTCATAGGTAATGGGTGTTGTCTGCTGGCCATTAAAAAAGGAGGAATTATTTTCATAAGGCAGTACCATTTGTACATTTTTCGTTGGTCCAATCCATTCATTTGAAGAATGGTCAAAACCGGTCACTCTGTATAGGCCCTGTGGTGTATTACCATTTGTGAGGTAATATGGTAGATTTGAAATAGATCGTGCCAGTTGTTTAAATTTTAGCGGTTTTCCATTTTCATCTGTTACCCACGCACCATTTTTTTTCCTAATCATAAGAAAACCAGGTTTATCTCTGTCGGTAAATTGAAAACTACACAATATTTCTTCGTCCGGTAAGAAATACTCATTGGCAAATGAAGCTATAGTTGGGTAAACAATTTTTTGGGCAGGCCATCTTTTCTGATAAGCCCGATGCCAATCAGATGAATAAATAGTGTGATTTTCTGTAATCTCTGGAAATAAATGAGAAACAGCAAGGTATTCCAGCGCCATAGCTTGATTTTTAGCATTTGCCAGTGTGTGCCAGACGGAAATGATTTGGTCGTTAAATTTAGAAGGATAAAGCGTGTATAGCATTTCCAGGAAAGCTCTTTGAAATTCAGCGTCAAAAGAGGATAAATGAATAATAAAATTTGGGATCCTTTCCTCCCATTTTGGGGGAGAATAAAGCATTAGCTCCATAGCCCAAAAGGCTTTTTTCCAAAGATTTTCCGCTTTTTCTGGATATAAAGAGAGAGCTACCAGAGAATCGATTTCGTTTTTTAGTTCCCGTGTGATATTTTTTCTTGCCTTAGCACTGGCAAAAGAAAATGATTTTTCTTGTTGTCCCCAAATGGGTTTGATGAGACAAAGTAAAAAAATGATAATGAGTATAAGGTTAGAGAGATAAAGCTTCATTCAAAAAAGTTAAAAATTAGTGAAGAGGTCTCTTTTTTATCATACCACCTTTAGTATCCTTGACAGGATGTTGGACCACAAAGGCATCCGGATCAATTTTATCGATTTCCAGAAGGAGGTTGGTAACCTCCAAACGGGTTACCACACAAAATAAGATATTACTTTCCTTATCGAAAGTACCCCGGGAACCAAATCCTTTATCAGATTTAAAAACGGTAACTCCTCTGCCAAGTTCTATGGTAATCTGTTTTTTTATTTCTTCATTTTTTGTGGAGATAATTAAAACACCTAAATATTCTTCCACCCCGTTAATTATAAAATCTACTGTTTTCGAGGCAGAAAGATAGGTAAGCATAGAATACATGGCTGTTTCAATATTGGTCAAAAGGATGGCAAAACTAAAAAGGGCAATATTGAACAAGGCGATAAAATCACCTACGGACAGACTACTTTTTCGACTCACAGAAATAGCTAAAACCTCTGTTCCGTCAATGACTGCGCCACCTCGAATGGACAGTCCAATACCCGCTCCTAAAAAAAAGCCACCAAAAATGGAAATGAGTAATTTATCGGCTGTTATGCTGGGGATCGATATAAAATGAACTAAAACGGCCAGAAGTAAAATGGCCAGACTACTTTTTACGGAAAAGGATATGGAAATTTGCCTGGCGCCTAATATGATGAAAGGAAGATTAACCAAAATAATTAAAAGTGATAAATCGACATTGGTTAATATTTTCAGCAACAAAGACATGCCCATTGCTCCACCATCTAAAAAATTATTTGGAAGTAAGAAACCCTTTAGTCCAATGCTTGCCATGATTACTCCACTGGAGATGAATAAAAAATCTTTAGCGTGTCGGGTATAAATAAGTTGGGTAATAAAAGTACTCGGGTTACGAATCATAGAGGATACATTTTTATTCTATTAAACACCTTATGGATAGTCCTCGGTTTTTGCTTAAGGTTTCTTTTGAGGCATAATTAAATTCATTGTAAACATATCTTGCCCAGGCTTCCGTTCCATTGTTGGTAGAACTCCACCAAAGGCCGTAATAGCCGACGCCAAAAAAGATACCCAGTTCATCGCGATAGCCGCTTGGTAAACCATTAAAATTGCTTGCATTATTAGCCCACGCATTAGGTATTTGCCAAAAGGTAATACCTGTCGATTTTAGTTTTCCTCCAGCAATGTCAAGACCACCCAGGTAACTGGTAAGGATAGTCCAATCGTTGTCAGATGGAATTTTCCAACCCTGAGGACATAATTTTCTTTCATCTGAAACGGCAAACCAATTATAAAGTTTTCCGTAGGTTTCGTTATTATCAGACATGTTATCTATATATGACCATCCTCCAATGAGTAAGTTTTGCCATAATCCGTCGGGAATCACCTCATGAATAGAATCTCTATTTTGATATTTAGTAACCATTAGATTTTTCATCAACCATATTTGGTTACCGATTTTTACACTTTTATAAAT
>JBILDL010000393.1:0-3077 GCA_044352635.1 Saprospiraceae bacterium
TCAAACAAAAACTTGACGACAATAAAACAAAACTCGTTGGGCAACAATAATGACGAAAGAAGGCACTACTGCTAATAGCACCTACAAAAAATAGGCGGTTAATTGATTAAATGAACCTTTATGCCTCGTAGCAAGTTATGAGGTGGCAAACAGTTTTGTGCTTCAAAATCGCCAACTTTCTTTAGCCGCAAATCGTAAGGTGTCATGCTTGAGTTCCGTCTTCCAAAAAATATTTTGCAAATGTTCGGATATTTACCGAACATTTTTATCTTTGTATCGCTATGGAAATAACTGGAAAGAGTAAACTTGAAAAGTTGAGTCGAAAAAACCGAGGTAATACTTTACTTATTCAGGCGATTGATCAGCTAGTTGACGATCTTGAAAATAAGGATTGCTCTAATCAACAACAACTAAAGAATATCAGACCAGATGCGGACTTAGTTCATAATGATGGATTCTACATATTTAACATACAAGTTCACAGAGTGATGATTCTAATTGAATTTGAATACGATGGCGAGGCCACTATTGTGTGGTGTGGTAGTCATGATGAATATGAAACAACTTTCAAGAACAACAAAAGCACGATAAAGAAATGGTTAAATAATCAAGGTTTAATCAATTAAAAGAGGAAAACATGAAAGAGCAAGCGGATTTGAAAAGTATTTTGAAAGCAGGAAAGCTGACAAATGAATTAGATCTCGAAAGAGCTTTAATTCTAGACAATAAATTACGCCTACTTGCAAAGGATAATCCAGAATTAATTGAATCTCGCAAGAGACTTAGATCAATTATTAAACAATACGAGAAAAAAAATTGGTCAAAAGAATCAGCAATTGATGAGCAGAAGATAAAAGAAAGCGATATCGCTGAATTTATTGCAGAGCAAGAGAGAGTTTTCCTGAAAAACAGGAAGAATGCAATCAAAGAGAATTTAGATAAACTGAAAATTACACAACAGGAATTAGGAAAAATACTAGGTCATGGAAAGACCTATATGTCTGAACTAATGAATGGAGTAAGTCCGTTTAGCATGCGTGATTTAATAATATTGCACAAACTATTTGGAATAAAATTAGAATATTTGATCCCAACAATTATATCTGAAAAAGATCGAGTTAGAATAAGGACTTCCCTGAATCAATTAAATAAAGCTGAAATTAGATTTGAGAATGAAGATCTGGTATTCGCATAAAAAGGCACGAGCACCTAACAGCACCTACCCCAAAGGAGGCAAACAAGAAGTAGAAGATTTAATGCTTACCCGTTACGCTTGTTTCCTAATTGCTCAATATGGGGACTCAAAGAATTTGATACTCCCGATGCTTAGAACTGCTTTACCCCAAAATTAATATCATATAGATTAAATAATTCAAATTTTACGTCAATTAAATTGAAATTTGCCAAATAAAGTCCGTAGCTCATTAGACGGCAACAAACTAAGGCAACTTACATGCCGATCTTTCCCAAGCCAAAAAGAATATTTTTCAATTACACCACCAACGATATAGAGAATTATCGTTCATTGAAGCGATAATTATAATTATCATCTATTTAAACGATATTTGCACTATGATAACAGTTTACTCTTGAAAACATTCGATGTATTGCCATGTAAGGGAAGCACTTTAGAAGATATTAGTCTGGAACTTTTTAAGTTGAGATATCTACCATCAGCTATTGACGCAGATACCTTAGCAAAAAATGGAAATGACTTAAAATCACAGCTGGCCTCCTTTAAATTTTATGACATCAAAGAAGATTGTCCGACATTTGCCGGTATTTTGATGTTTGGAACAAATCCTCGATTCTTTATTCCCGGGGCAAGTGTACAGTATGTTCGTTTCAAGGGAGAAGATGAGGCGAGTGATTTTGATTTTGAACACCGCTTCGAAGGTGACTTAACCACCCAATTGGGGCAAATGGAAGGATTTATAAAAGCGAATATTGTGAGATTAGTGTTGCCTGAACTTGGTGGAAAATATGTTTCAAGTTATCCCTTACGAGCGGTAAAAGAATTGTTGTTCAATGCGGTAATTCATAAAAATTACCAATCTAATGCCCCGATCAAATTTTATGAGTTTTCTGATAGGATAGAAATATCAAATGCTGGAGGTCTATATGTCAAAGCACTACCAGAAAATTTTCCTAATGAAAATGACTATAGAAATCCTGTTATTTCAGCGGCCGTTAAGAACCTGGGCTTTATTAATGGATTTAATGTAGGAGTAGAAGCTGCCATCGCTGCTTTAAGCAAAAATGGTAGTCCTGCGCCTGAATTTCTGAAAGATCAGCCTTTTTCATTTTCAGTTAAAATCTTTAAAAGGATTTAGCATGAAATCAATTATTTTCTTTAACAATAAAAGTGGCGTTGGTGGTAAAACAACGTTAGTTTATTTTATAATGCGTTGATAATGAAAATAAAAAACTTGACAGGCAAGATAAATAATACACCTTAGAGTTATTGGATACCAATAAAAAAGGAATGAGAATACCAGCCGCCAGCACCATTTGGGAATATGGTAGAATGTATCATGGCCGTATTTATGGCGGCAGTTTCAAACTCATCTTGGAGGAAGACAGCATAAAGCCTTATAATATTATGGGAATAGTTCTGCAATAAGAGCAAGTACTGTGTGTTTTGAATATAATGACCTCTCTAAAGAATTTTGTAAAAGGCTGGAAAAATATTTTACTATAATTGAACATATCGTTAAAATTCGTACATTAGGGATATGAAAAAACAGCGAATATATTTAGACACCTCAATTTTCGGCGGACTATTTGATGAAGAGTTTAAGGAATACACAGAACCCTTATTTGAGCGGATAAAAAATCTCGAATTCGAAATTATTCATTCTAATGTAACTGAACAAGAATTGGAAAATGCACCTGAAAAAATTAAAGCGACAACTAAATTGCTTCCTAATTTGTCAACTGAATATGTGAAATCTGATATTGAAACAGTTAAATTAGCGAAAAAATATATTGAAGAAGGAGTTGTTGGTGCAACTTCTTACGCTGATTGTTTACATATCGCATTGGTAACAAAACACAATGCTAATATTTTATTAAGT
>JBILDL010000392.1:0-3077 GCA_044352635.1 Saprospiraceae bacterium
CAGCCCTCCGTCAAGATGGTTGGCTATCGCCAATCAAGTATATGAACTTGAAAATGTAGATTTAGAAACAGCTGTTTATGCTAATGCAAAATTATGTATAGCATTAAATGATTGTGTGGTAGCTTGCTGGTATTCAAAATATTTCTACGATGTCGAGAGACCTGTTGACTATATAAGAAAAATGATGCGGTCCTCCTGGCAACCTGCCCTGTATAATCCTTTGACAAAAGAGACCGGTATTTCACCTAATTTTCCTGCTTATCCATCTGGTCATTCAACCATGGGAGGCGCTGCTGCAGAGGTGTTAACAGATATTTTCGGAAATTATTTTCCAATGACTGACCGTTGTCATGAAGGTAGAGAAGATTTTGAAGGTGGTAAACCCCGTCAGTTCAACTCTTTCTATGAAATGGCTAATGAAAACGCTATTTCAAGGGTTCCGTTAGGGGTGCATTTTAGAATGGATTGTGAGCAAGGCGTGAATCTGGGTATTCGTGTAGGTCGTAAGGTTAATCAGTTTTCCTGGAAAAAGGGATAGATTTTTTCTTTACCTTTTTATTATTATAACCTGGTCACTCTTACCGTCATTCAACAGTATTTCTTTGTTGTTGAAACCAACAATAAGATTCGTATCTGTTAGACCACCGAGTTCTCTAATTTGTCCGCCATTACTTATTTCAACTACTTTTTCATTTTTTATAATCCATATTGTGTTTCCGAAAGTCAGTACCTTTTGCCATTCTTTTAAAGGAATGAATAGTAGAAATTGACCCAGTAAATCACATTGTACAATGCCTTGGTTCTGGTCAAACAAATACAGATGAGTTTCCGTTTGTGCCATATACATTATTTCTGGTGGTTGTGGGCAACAAAAAATGAGATCTGTTTTTAGCCTCTCTATTTTTCCCTCATCATTCACGCTGCCTAACTGATAGTTGAATTGATCGAACAGCCAGATTTGGTCATTCTTTCCTGTTGCTGCACAACCGATGAAGCCCCATTCTTCTTGATTAATCTGCCATTCTTTTAAAGGAGTCAGGGTTCTGTCTAAAGTTATAAATCTTTGTTGATCCGTATAAAAAAGGAGTATTTGTAAAGGATTTCTTACATCTATCTGGCTCAGTTTCCCGTCTCTGTTATTAATAAATTGAAATAGTAAATTCCCATTTGTATCCCATTTTTTTAGATACTGGTCTGCAGACAATGTGTAAATCTGCTCCAGCACATCCATTTTGAAAAGATCCGTATTTTCAGAAAGCTTTAGGGTATAAGACGCTTTAGTCTGCCCTAATAATTGACTGCAGAATGGGATAAAAAAGATCAGATGCCTAAATATTTTCATACACTTCACCCTGATTATTTTCAAAAAAATGATAATACATTTCTGTGCCGTCCCAGCGTGCGTAGCTGAAATAAGTTAACCAGTCCCCTAAATTGATATATCTGCTCTTTTTATCTGAAAGGATAAGGTTGATGGGTAAATGTCTGTGACCAAAAATAAAATAATCAATGTTCTCCTCCTTTATCTTTTCTTCACAATATTGTACAAGCCATTCTTTTTTCACGCCCATAAAATGCTGGGGTTCAGTATTGTGTTTTCTGCTAAGGGAAGAGAAATATTGGGCCAAAGACAGACCCAGATTTGGGTGTAAACGGCTATAAGCCCATTGAGCAAGAGGGTGAGTAAATACTTTTTTCATTCTTTTATAGCCATAATCACCAGGTCCGAGGCCATCACCATGACCGAGCAGAAACTTTTTTCCACCCCATTCTTTAATTATTTCCGATTTATGCAGGGTTATGCCCAATTCCTCCTCCAGATAACCAAACATCCATACATCATGATTTCCCGTAAATATAGTTACTTGGATTCCAAGATCTGCCAGTTCGGCCAGCTTACCTAAGAGGCGGGTAAATCCCCTGGGGACTACTTTTTTGTATTCGAACCAGCATTCAAAAATATCGCCAAGAAGGTACAGTTCTGAGGCATTTGGTTTAACTTCCTGGTCTAACCAGCGGAGAATCCTTTTTTCTCTAAGGAGGCTTTCAGCTAAAGTGCCAGCCCCCAGATGAAAATCTGAAGCGAAATAAATGAATTTTCTTGTTTCCATGCATCAAAATTAATAAATTAACGAGCAAAGCTGGTATAGCCGTTTTTAAAGGTAAAAATAAAAGGTATGAACATAGATTTAACTGGCAAAAATGCTTTTGTATTTGGTGCGAGCAAAGGCATTGGTAGGGCAATTGCATTTTCTTTAGCTTCTCTGGGGGCAAATGTTACGTTGGCTGCCCGTTCTGCTGAGAAATTAGCAGAAATAAGTTTGGAGCTAAATAAACAAAGAGTAGCAGATCATCAGGATCACGACTATTTGGTCGTGGACGGGAATGACCCAGCAGACATTAAACGGAAATTACAAATATTGTTAAATGTCAAAACCTATCATATTTTGATTAACAATACGGGCGGTCCTCCCGCGGGGGCTATTTTATCGGCCGATTGGGAAGCATTTCAGCAAGCTTTTCAGATGCATTTACATTGTAGCCACCTTTCTGTTCAATTGATGACTGAAAAAATGAAAGAGGTGGGGTATGGTAGAATTATAAACATAATAAGTACCTCTGTTCGTATGCCAATTGATGGATTGGGAGTGTCCAATACCACCCGAGCTGCCATGGCGTCCTGGGCAAAAACCCTGGCAAATGAAGTTGCGCCCTACGGGATTACTGTGAATAATATTCTTCCAGGATTTACCGCTACGGAAAGGTTGGATACTTTAATGGAGATTTGGGCTGATCAAAATGGCCTTTCCAAGGAAGAACAAATAAGTCAAAGTAAATTATCCATCCCAATGAGACGTTTTGGTACACCTGAGGAAATAGCCGATGTTGCCGCCTTTTTAGCCAGTCCGGCAGCTTCTTATGTCACAGGAACCAGTATTATTGTCGATGGGGGGCGTACTAAAAGTTTATAGATTTGGTTGCGTTTCACTGGATGATTTTAAATCAAAGTAGGCGCGAAGTAATTTTGCTCTATGTTCTCCACAAAGACTGGTGAGGGTCTCATCGCTGGCTTCCAC
>JBILDL010000394.1:0-3071 GCA_044352635.1 Saprospiraceae bacterium
AATCCTTTCCGTAGGTGTTTGTTTCTTTTCTTTACTTAAAAGATCTTTCTTTTTTTGAAGTTTATAGTAAAGCACATTTCTTTCAGAGAGTTCTAATAATTTTTTCTTATCACCAATTTGAGGTACAGTATTTTTTACATTGGTTTCAGTTAAGACCACAGGAATCGATGTAATTATTTCAGGAGCAAAGCTATTGAACCGATCCCTGATGATTGGAATAGCTAAAGACAGTAAATCTTCCGGTTCTTCTTCCTCTAGTTGCAGGGTAAGTTCCTGCGTATGAGCCTGAATAATAGCGCCATTGACCACCCTTAAATAATTAATATAAGCCTCTTTTTCATCTGTTAAAATGGTAAAAACATCAACATCCCTGATGGTATGGCTTACAATAGTTGATTTAGCCTGATAATCTTCAAAAGCCGCTAATTTTTCTTTAATAGCCTGTGCTTTTTCAAAGGCCAGTTCTTCAGCATATTGGTTCATTATTTTTTTAAAATGCTGTAATACGGAGCTAAAATGACCTTTGAGTATATTTTTAATTTGTTCTATTTTTTCATTGTAGATAAGCTCTGATTCTAATCCTGCACAGGGTCCCATGCAATTTTTTATATGGTATTCGAGGCAAAGCTTAACTTTTCCATCTCTAATATTTTCTTCACTCAGATTAAAAATACAGGTTCTTAGAGGAAATAATTGTCTGATTAATTCTAATATTATTTTTAGTCTGCCTTTTGAGGTATAAGGTCCAAAATAAACAGATCCATCTCTAATGACTCTGCGGGTAATGATTACCCTTGGGAATCGTTCATTTTTAATGCAAATATAGGAGTAGGATTTATCATCTTTAAGGGAAACATTATATCTTGGCTGATGCTCCTTAATGAGGGCACTTTCTAAAAGAAGCGCATCTGTTTCAGATTCTACCATGGTAAAATTGAGGAAATCAGCATTTTTCACCATGATGCGGGTTCGAAAAAGACGATCCCGTCTCTCACCAAAATAAGAAGAAACCCTATTCCTAAGGTTTTTAGCTTTTCCTACATAAAGAATGGTACCATCCTGTTTACAAAATCGGTAAACTCCTGGTGTTTTAGGAATGGTTTCTGCCAATTCCTTGTATTCCTCCGTTGTCATAAAGGTTGGAATCTAAGCTATTGCGGTATCTCTTAAAAAATCAATTTCCACTAATTCGCATAAAATATGTCCTACCAGCATGTGACATTCCTGAATTCTTGGGGTATCAGTAGATGGAGCCTTAAAAAGATAATCACTTAATGGGTCCATTTTGCATGTATTTTGTCCAGTAAAACCTATGGTAATGATATCGTTTTTCCTGGCATATTCAAAAGCATTGATAACATTTTGTGAGTTGCCGGAGGTAGAAAGCCCCACCAGGATATCACCGGGTTTCCCTTTGGCGGTAAGTAAACGGGAAAAGACCTTTTCGTAACCATAATCGTTAGCTACGGCCGTTAAAAAAGCATTATCAGCACTTAATGCCTCAGCATTTAAGGGTTTTCTATCAAAGTAGTATCTGCCGGAGAGTTCAGCAGCAAGATGCATGGCATCGACAGCACTACCGCCATTTCCACAAAACATTATTTTATTGCCATTGCGAAGAGCGGTAATCATCCGTTGAGCCATTTCACTCATTAGAAGGGTTAATTCCGTATTATTTAAAAGGGCTTGTTTACTTTCAACAGACTCTTTAAATCTTTTAGTAATAATTTCTTGCATGATTGTATTGTTGGTAAACCAATGTAAAAGTCCTCAAAAGTACATAAAATAGATTATTTTTGAGGTTCATCAATAAGATATGGCGTGAAAATAATTTTGATCGGCACAGCGCACCCATTCAGAGGCGGACTTGCTTCTTTCAATGAACGGTTAATGACTCAATTTCAAGAGGAAGGTCATGAAGTAATGATTTTAAACTTTACGCTACAATACCCTTCTTTTTTATTTCCCGGGAAAACACAATTCAGCGATAGCCCTGCACCTGAAAATCTGCATATCACAAGACAGGTTAATGCCATAAATCCATTTTCCTGGATTCAGAATGGCTTGTTTTTACTATCTCAAAAGCCTGATATCATTCTTTTTAAATATTGGCTTCCTTTTATGGCTCCTTGTTTTGGCATTATTTCTATGATAGCCGGGTGGAGGAAATCGATTAAAAGACTGGCCATTTTAGATAACATCATTCCTCATGAAAAAAGGTTTTTAGACGCTTTGCTAACTTCATTCTTCGTTTGGAATATAGATGCTTTCTTAGCAATGAGTCATTCCGTGGCTTCCGATGTAAAGCGATTTACCCTTAAAAAGAAATGTGTTCTAAGTCCTCATCCATTATTTGACAATTTTGGACCTCCTATAGATAAAATGGTTGCGAGAAATTATTTTGGATTGAATGAAGATGAAAAAGTTTTGTTGTTCTTTGGATTTATCAGACCCTACAAAGGGCTTGATTTATTAATAGAAGGATTGGCAAAAACAAAAAGTGAAAACGTAAAATTAATTATAGCCGGGGAGTTTTACACAGACGAAAAACCTTATTTCGATTTGGCAAAGAAATGGGGAATCGAGGATAAATTGATATGGAAAAATCATTTTATCTCCAATGAGGAGGTCGGACTTTACTTTTGTGCCGCCGATCTTGTAGTACAACCTTATAAGAATGCAACACAAAGTGGCGTCACTCAAATTGCCTATCACTTCGAAAAACCAATGATTGTAACTGATGTTGGTGGTTTAGCTGAAATTGTTCCTGATGGAATTTCTGGTTATCTGGTTTCGCCAAACGCAGATGAAATTGCAATGAAAATAGATTATTTTTATAAAAATCCAGGGCAAAGCCAAATCCTGGAAAAAGGTTTGCGTCAGGAAAAAAAGAAATATCTTTGGTCGGTTATGACTAAAAATTTGATTGACTTATCTCAAAATTGTTGAATATGATGGTTCGCTGTAAAGCACCTCTGCGCATTGGGTTAGCAGGTGGTGGAACAGATGTTAGTCCTTACACAGATCAATATGGCGGTGCCATTTTAAACGCGACGATTAGTTTATTTGCC
>JBILDL010000396.1:0-3070 GCA_044352635.1 Saprospiraceae bacterium
TGCCACTTTAAGTGCTATCGGTTTATTTATTATCGGCGCAGCAATCACTTTATTTACAGGTAAAAATGTGCTTTTTTCGGGATTCAGACAAGTTGCCTTTGGATTGATTGCTGCCGCAATAACTTTTGGTATTGGTCATTTTATCGGGATTTCCATAGCTGGTTAAAATACAATACATGCGTGAATACAACGAACTTCCCACGGCAAAATCAAAAAATATAGGTCAGATTGCTCTTGAGGTAGTCAAAGAACCCATGTTTGTTTTATTATTGGTCTGCAGTAGCATTTATCTGTTATTAGGTGACTATACGGAAGGAATTATGCTGTCCGCCTCCATTTTGATCATTATTTTCATCACCTTTTACCAATATCAAAAAACGGAAAGAGCCATTGAATCTCTGCGACAGTTATCGTCACCCAAAGCGATGGTCATTAGAAATGGAGAGACGGTTAAAATCCCTGGTAGAGAGATTGTTATCGGTGATATTGTACTTATAAATGAAGGAGATCGCATACCTGCCGATGGTATTTTGATCCATGGTACCAATCTTTCTGTAGATGAATCTATGCTTACGGGTGAGTCTATTCCAGTGTCAAAAGATACCCTGGCATACGAAGGTAGCTCGCAAGTTTTTAGCGGTACATTGGTCGTTCAAGGTAGCGGTAAATTGGAGGTAAATGCCATTGGCATTCACACAGAATTCGGAAAAATCGGCAAATCCTTACAACAAATTGTTCAGGATCCTACCCGTTTACAAAAAGAAATGAAGGTTCTCATCAGAAATCTATTCATCATTGGAGGATTTTTAAGTGTATTAGTCGTCTTCGCCTTTTACCTAACCAGAGGAGATTTTATTGCTTCTCTGTTATCCGGGCTGGCATCTGCCATGGCCATTCTTCCCGAGGAATTCCCTGTTGTGCTAACTATTTTCCTGGCTATTGGCGCCTGGAGATTATCTCAGCAAAATGTCCTGACTCGAAAACCCTCTGCTATTGAGACCTTAGGTTCAGCCACCGTTTTGTGTAGTGATAAAACAGGTACCATAACGCAAAATAACATGGTATTATCTACCTTAATAAAGGAGCATTTTATCATTGAAAAAAATGAATTTGAGGAAAATATTGAGAATATTGAAGAACTTATTTTTACCGCCATTCTGGCCAGTCCCCCTGAAAGTATAGATCCCATGGAAAGGGCCATTTATGCTATAAAGAAAACACTTCCTTCTAATCAGTCCCCCTCTTTTACCTTACTAAAGCAATATCCATTGAGTAAAGATTTGTTTGCTATGACCCGGATTTTAGAAGATGAAAATGGTCATTTATTTGTTGGCACAAAAGGGGCTCCAGAAGCGATTTTAGAGCTATGTCATATTTCCGACGAGGAGAAAATTCATTTACTTTCCAAAGTAAAAATGTTGGCTAAAAGAGGACAGCGGATTTTAGGTGTTGCGAAGGGGAAAGTAGAAAACAGAGAATTCCCAGCATCTCAAAAAGATTTTTCCTTTGAATTCATGGGCTTCCTTGGATTTGAAGATCCTATCAGACCCGAGGTTCCGGAAGCTATAAAACAGTGCTATTCTGCTGGCATAAAGGTAATTATGATAACGGGTGATTATCCGGAAACAGCAAAAAATATTGGGAAGCAAGCAGGTCTCAATGAGCAGGATGAAATTTTAACAGGCCATGACTTAAAAAATCTGTCGGAAAGTGAATTAAAGGAGAAAATTAAGCATGTCAATATTTTTGCCCGTATTATTCCTGAGCAAAAACTTCAGATCATTAAAGCGCTTAAAGCAAACGGGGAGGTTGTCGCTATGACTGGCGACGGCGTAAATGATGCGCCCGCTTTAAAAGCCGCAGATATTGGTATTTCCATGGGGGGAAAAGGGACTGATGTTGCCAGGGAATCATCTTCTCTGGTATTATTGGATGATAATTTCAGTTCCATCGTCATGGCCATAAAATCGGGAAGGAGAATTTTTGATAATCTTCAAAAGGCCATGGGTTATATCATCGCTATCCATATTCCAATTATCGGACTTGCCCTTTTACCTGCCTTTTTTCCAGCCTTACCCATTTTACTCATGCCCTTGCATATTGTATTCATGGAATTAATCATTGATCCGGTATGTTCTATTGCTTTCGAATCTGAAAAAGAAGAAATTGGGGTTATGAAAAGACCACCAAGAGATCCAAATATGGCCTTTTTTGGATTCAACCAAATTTTCAAAAGCTCCCTGGTTGGCCTTATCCTATTAGCCATGGTATTGACCGTCTATTTTTTCAGCATGCAGGAAGGACATACGGAAGGGGAAATCAGGGCTATAGCCTTTACCTCCTTAATCATTGGAAATATATTCCTTATTCTTACTACCCTATCCAAAACCAGAAATGCAATAGACGTTCTTTTTGAAGATAATATCTCCTTAAAAATCATCCTTTTCGTTGCCAGCACCATGATGTTTTTACTTATTTCGGTCCCTTATTTGCGTGAATTGTTTAGTTTTGAATATCCAGGGTATAAACACTTTTACCTGGCCATTGGCGGAGGATTTTCCTTGTTATTCTTGATGGAAATGTACAAATATGTCCAATTAAAATTTAAGCGGGTATAAATATTAATTAAAAAAAGGGTTAGGAATTTATGCCGCCAGGGGCCTAAAGGGTATATTGGGGGATTTGGTGCCACCAGGGGCCAAAGGGAATATGGGATATTTGTGCCGCCAGGGGCCTAATTATCTAGAGACATGTGACCCCGAGGGGGTCAAAGAGGATTTTGGACGAAATTTGTGCAGCCAGGGGCTAAAGGGTAAATCGACCCTGAAGGGGTCGCATGTCTGTAGAATTTATGCCGCCAGGCGCTAAAGGGTATTTTGGTAAAAATCGACCCCAGAGGGGTCGCATGTTTATAGAACGGTGCCGCCAGGGGCATAATGGTAATATTGTAAAAATTTATGCCGCCAGGGGCTAAAGGGTATTTTGGGGGAATAAAGAGGTAAAAAAAGGGAGGCTATTTTTTAGACAGCCTCCCTTTATTTTAATTAAATGGAAGAAAGATATTCTACCA
>JBILDL010000395.1:0-3070 GCA_044352635.1 Saprospiraceae bacterium
TAAAAAATCTCACACTGTGATGGTGGATGAGAATATGCCACTTTTGTGGTTGCTCAGAGATATTTTGGATTTGAAAGGTACAAAGTATGGTTGTGGCGTAGGATCCTGCGGCGCTTGTACGGTCCATTTGAATGGTTCGGCTGTTCGTTCGTGTCAGTTGCCTATTTCTGTTTTGGGAAGGCAAGAAATCACCACTATCGAAGGTTTAGCTGAAAAGGGAGATCACCCAGTACAAAAAGCCTGGTTAGATGAAGATGTGGCACAATGTGGCTATTGCCAGCCAGGCCAAATCATGAGTGCCGTTGCTCTCCTAAACAATACGCCGAAACCAACGGAAGAAGACATCGATAATTTTATGACGGGGAATATTTGTCGTTGTGGAACCTATATGCGAATTAAAAAAGCCATTCTAAAAGCTGCAACCTCGAATTAAGATGAAAAAGACCAACAAAAATTACAGCAGACGCTCGTTTCTAAAAGTCTCTTCCTTAACCGGAGGGGGAATGATGTTAGGTATTTCTTGGTTTGCATCGGCAAAATCAGAAGCTATTTTAATGTCTTTGGACGCAGAACCCACGTGGGAACAATTAACGAGTTATATCAAAATAACGCCAGATAATGTGGTGAAGATTTTTTCACCTAATCCTGAGTTTGGTCAAAACGTCATGACGTCCCTCCCAATGCTTATCGCAGAAGAGTTAGACATCGACTTCAATGCTGTTCAAGTGGAGCAGGCAAACTATAGTCTTGCCTTATACAATCGCCAATTTACAGGAGGCAGTCAGTCCATCCGTCAAGCATGGAAACTTTTACGTACTGCTGGAGCATCAGCCCGTCAAATGATATTAACTGCAGCTAGTCAAGAGTGGAACGTGCCAATCACCGAATTGACCACTGCAAATGGGATGGTGATGCATTCGTTTAGCGGTAAGTCAGCGACTTACGGATCTTTTGCATCGGCAGCTTCAAAAATGCAAGTTCCCAAAGACATTGTTTTAAAGGAAAACAAAAACTTCAGGTTATTGGGTACGCCTCAGAAGAATGTAGAAGGCCCTAAAATTGTAAAGGGAGAGCCTTTATTCGGGATGGATTATCAGGTTAATGGTATGCTTATTGCTATGACAGAACGCCCGCCAGCTTTTGGGATGCGTTTGAAGTCCTTCGATCCTACAGCAGCAAAGAAGATGCCAGGTATTGTGGATATTTTCCCGATTCAGTTGTATGAGCCTACTCAGAAGTTAGCGATGTTTGATACGCGTACTTTTAATGAGGTGATTGCAGTGGTGGGAAAGACAACCTGGGATGTGATGAACGCACGCAAAGCATTGAAAGTAGTGTGGGAAAACGCGCCAGAGATTAAGGAACCAGGTATGGGCGGCCGCGATAATGTCGTGCCGGCTGGATTAGAAAGCACGAAAAAGCATTACGAGCAAATGCTTGAAATGGATAAACAACCTGGACGTGTAGAGCGAAAAGACGGGGAGCCTGAAAAGGCGTTTGCAGAAGCTAAACATGTGATTGAACGAACTTACACCGCACCTTTTTTGGCCCACAATATCATGGAACCCACAAACACTTTTGCGCACGTACAAGGGGATAAAGTGAAAATAGTAGGCCCAATTCAAGGACCTGACATGGTGGCTACTACAATAGCTACTCGTTTAGGGATTCCAAAAGAGAATATTGAGATTCAACTAGCCCGGATGGGAGGCGGTTTTGGACGTCGGGCCTATGGACACTACATGCTAGAGGCTGTTTTGATTTCGAAGCAGATAAATGCACCCGTGAAATTAATTTACAAGCGCGAAGACGATATGACCGCAGGTATTTATCGCCCTATGTACCAAATGACCTACCGTGCAGCTTTTGATGATAAAAAAAGCTTAACTGCTTTACATATTAAGGGTGGTGGTGTGCCAGAATCACCCTTACATGCAAATCGTTTTCCGGCAGGAACCTTGGATAATTACCTAGCAGAAAGTTGGACGATTCCTTCTAATGTAACCATAGGAGCTTTCCGCGCTCCACGTTCGAACTTCAATGCAGCGGCGGAGCAGTCGTTTTTAGATGAAATTTCTGAGTATATGGGCAAAGACCCGATTGCCTTTCGTTTGGAATTATTGCAACGCGCAAAAGACAATCCTGTTGGCAAAAATAACGATTATGATCCGGCGCGTTACATGGGAGTTTTGGAGTTAGTACGCGATAAATCTGGCTGGGGGAAACCTGAAAATACAGATAAAAAGCGCGGCGTTTCAGCCTATTTTTGCCATAATTCCTATGCGGCACAGGTGATTGACTTACAAGTAAAAGAAGGACAAGTGATTGTAGATTATGTGACATCTGCCTTAGATTGCGGTGTAGTCGTCAATCCTGAAGGTGCGAAAAATATGGCGGAAGGCGCGGCAATTGATGGCATTGGAAACGCTTTGTTTGGTCAATTGACCTTAAAGGATGGGCGCACTGATCAAAAGAATTTCGATACCTACCGAATGATTCGTCACAACGAGGCTCCCAGGAAAATAGATGTTCATTTTGTCCAAAACGAAGTTGACCCCACAGGTCTCGGTGAACCACCTTTTCCACCTATTTTTGGAGCGATGGCAAATGCCTTGTATAAGGCAACGGGAAAGCGTTTTTACCACCAACCATTCGCAGCTCAATTAACCTAGTTTCCAGTAAAAGGCAAAGAATTTATTATAACTAACCAAAAAAGGTTTCTGATAATATCAGAGACCTTTTTTGGTGCCAAGCTCTAAATGGAGTAAGGGTATATAATTCATTTTTAATTAGCGGCACGCTAATTTTTTCACCGGACTAAATCTGTTTCCCTCGTACTTCCGCTCATGGGCGTACCTCCTTGTTAAAGACCTATCATTTTTTAATATTGGCAAGCGATACCCATTCGTCCCATTCGCTGCCATATTCTGAATAATGTATGTAGTGCAGGCATGAAAACTTCTTTAAAACCACTGCGGGATACCATGTTTTGTAACTTGCGCTGTACACTTTTACAGAGGTTCCAATAGGAAAATCACTGGCACATTTGAAGGGGTTCACTCTCGACGGC
>JBILDL010000397.1:0-3053 GCA_044352635.1 Saprospiraceae bacterium
GCGGAGAATGGGTTAGTGATGTTTTTGGGTTAATCTATTTTGAGGGTGGGTGATCTTTCACTGGTTCCATTTTCATTGATGGCCTCGATGCAATAATAATAGGTTTTTTGGGAATCCATGGCTTTCATCCAATACTCATTGTTGGAATGAACCATGATGCTGGTATATAACTTGTCGGGTTCAGTACCATAATAGATGTTATAGGCGAAAGCATTATCCACTGGCTTCCATTTGATGAAGGCGCTGCGTTTATCTTTTTCAGTGCGTAAAACGATAAAATTTTTTACTGTTTCCGGCTTCTCTCCCAACCCATTTCCGAATACCCTAAAGCCACTAACGGCAAATTTACCCGTGGGCATATTCTTGATTTCCAATTTGATATATCTTGTTTGAACGGATGATGAAAGTTCAATATAATCATGGGGAACATCGGTATTATTTTTGGATTTATCCACTAAAACAGTCCATTTTTTACCGTCCAGAGAATGCCATAAAATATATTGATGGAACTGATTGGGCCATTTACCTAATCGGTTTGAATCTACGTCCTGATCGGCAAAATTAATTTGTATGGCATTTACAATGGAAATATTGCCCAAATCGGACTGTATCCATTCCCCCGCATTTCCCGTTTTTGCACTCCAATAGGTTTTTGAAAGCTCATCCACCGCATTATTGGGCAAATAACCACCCAAAGTGGAGGAAACCTGAACTGGTTTATTATAATTTAACAACATCCATCCCGTAAAATAAGGCGATTTACCATCCTGTCCATACTCATCTCCTTTAATGCCCGGAGTAGGAATATAATGAGGATAATCGCCAAAAGTAGTATTGCAAAACATCTTATCGTCCGAATCAAATCCAGATGGCCAAATACCTAATCTCCGCTCAAAGGTATTTTTTACGGAGATAACGGTGGTAGATATATGCCAGTAATTCCCAAATTTATCATTGAAGGTAGTTCCATGCCCTGCTCCCCGAACAAAACCACCTACTTTGATGCTCAATGGATCACTTTGTGCCTGAAAAGGCCCCAATGGATGCTCCCCTACCAATAAACCATCGGCATAACCACTAAATTCAGTACCCGGAGCCCCATATTGGAGGTAATATTTATTTTTGTACCTGGTCATGTGAGAACCTTCAAGGAATGGGTCTAAAAAAGTATTATCCATGTGTTCCCCAAATCGCTGCCAACCAAAACGCCAGGGTTCCAGGGAATACATCTCCTTTCGGGTTCCTATGGGATGTAACGAATTCCTTTCCAGTTCAATACCATACATAGGATATCGGTTACTGCTTCCGTTATACATATAAAATTTCCCATCGTCATCAGTAAAAAACGAGGGATCCCACCCTCCTATCGCAAAGGAATCAACCAAAGGTTTCCATTCATTTTCCTTTGGATTGGTGCTCATCCAAATGGTGAAATTAGTGGAATAAGTAGAGCCCATCACAATCATGGTATCGCCTAAAATGCCCACGCCGGGAGCGCAAAGTTCATCATAGACATTGTGCCAGGGACGTAAAAACTTTTTGCTGTTAAATGTCCAGTTCAACATATCATCACTCCACCAATAGCCCCACTGATTCGTTGAAAACAAATAATAGGTATCCTTAAATAATACAATAACCGGGTCAGCGGTAGCTCTGTGTCTGCCCCACTCGCTGAAGTTAGGAATAGGCGTATAGCCATAATCAATATTTATCGGATTACAATAGGTCTTATTTTGTGCAGTCAAATTTCCCGTAAAGAAAATTGACATATTTAAAATCAATACATTAAAAATAAGTGGAGAGATACCTTTTAAGGAAAATGTCTGGGGATGATTCTTTTTTGTCATAATTTTCATTTAAGTCTAACGAAATTAATGAAAAGGAAAGTGATTTTTCGAAAAGTTGTACTGAAAACGGGATAGTTGGCAATAATCACATAATAAGTGGTAATTTCGTGTAAATAATCACGTTTTGTACACTTATTTATGGATAGAGCACTTCAAGGTCAACTGTTAGGTTTTCAAAGTTCGGTAGTAAAAAGGTGCCAAATCCGGTAATTTGGGTTATATTTGGTTCTCGATTCTAATATAAAATGAAGAAATAGAACTATTTACCACGATTATGTGATATTGAACTGCAACAAGCATTTAAATCGTCTGGCGCTGTATTGATTGAAGGGGCAAAATGGTGTGGAAAAACCAGTACGGCAACAAATGCCGCTGAAAGTGTAGTGTATCTTCAAGACCCGGATCATGCGAGAGCTTATCAAGCCTTGGCTGATACGAAGCCGTCTTTACTTCTTAAAGGTAATTCCCCATGGTAAACAAGATGATGTTGGTGCGTTATCACCATTAACCATTGAAAAAATAGCCTATTTAATTTGTCGTGGAGGTTGGCCGGCAAGCATCGGTATTGAAGGTTTACCGGCCTGTAGAATGGCTATGGATTATGTTGAGGCCATTATTCGTCAGGATGTATCACGAGTGGACAATGTGGAAAAAAATCCGGAGAGAGTGCGATTACTACTTGGGTCTTTAGCCAAAAATATATCCACCACCTCCACTTTTCAAACCATCAGGAAAAACTTGGAAGCCACTGATATTGGCATATCTGACAAGACCATCCAGACTTATATGAATGCCCTTCGCAGAATTTTTGTCATTGAGGATTTACCAGCATGGGCACCATCTCTTCGCTCAAAAACAGCCATTAGAACTTCTGAAAAAGGCATTTTGTGGATCCTTCTATCGCAACAGCCGTCTTGAGAACAAATCCGGAAGGTATCCTTAAAGACTTTGCCTTTTATGGCTTTTTATTTGAAGCCTTATGTACCCGTGATATTAGAATTTATGCGCAATCCATCGATGGAGATGTTTTCCACTACCGGGATAAAAGTGGGTTGGAAGCAAATTTGATTGTGCGCCTCCGCGATGGCAGATGGGCAGCCATTGAAGTAAAAATGGGAACCAAACAAATAGAGGAGGCAGCTAAAAACCTGCTAACATTAAAGGCCAAGATTAATGATGAAAAGATGGGAAAAGAATCTTTTTTGA
>JBILDL010000398.1:0-3028 GCA_044352635.1 Saprospiraceae bacterium
ACTAGAGTCCAATAATTCGTTCTTTACCGTTTGAGCGTAAGAACTTACCATGATCCCTAAGAAAAGAAAGATTAAAAGAAAATATTTTTTCATGACTTTATTTTATTACATCAAGACCAACTGAAAAATTTAAATGGTTTACAGCACGTAAATACTGAAAATCTAATTCTAAGAACTGCATACGGTTTTGAATATAAATACGTTTTAAATCGATATACTCGAGCATATTAATATTCCTTTTTAAGTAATTAATTTCAGAATCTTTATTCAATAATTCAATTTGATCCAAAAGTATGTTTGTATAATTTTTCAAACACTTTTTTGCTTCAAGCATGGTTAAATAAGATTGTGTAATTTCATTTTGCAATGAATTTTGTTTTTGTACACTTTCAACTTCTGCTTTTTTTATCTCAAATTGAGAAGCTTTAATATTGCCAATATTTCGGTTAAAAAGGGGCACTTCAAATCCAATTTCAATACCAGAATAAGGACGAACATAATTACTTCCTCTATCTTTAGGCTGATAGCCAAAGTTTATATCTGGGACAGCCAATGATTTTTGAAGTTTTAAATTCGTCTCCTGATATTTAATATTCAAGCGGGAAAGCAGATAATCAGCACGATGTTCCTCGCCTAATAAAAACAAATCACTAAGAACTGGATCACTGGAGGTAGGAATATACTTCAGGGTTTGAATATATACTGTTGGTCTCAAATTTAAAAGAACCCGCAAATTAGCCATTGCCTCATATAAATCTTTTGAGTTTTGAACGGCTTCTGTTTGTAATGCAATTCTTTCAGATCTTAGTCTGATTAATTCATTAGCAGAAATACCACCAACCTGAAGTTGCTTTTCCCCTGCAGAAATAACTTCATCATAACGATCTGAAACATCTTTATAAATTAATGCTTTATTTTGAAGACTATTCAATAGATTGTAACTCTCGTTGAGTTCCATCATTAAAGATCTCAAAATATCTTTAACCATTAACTTACTTCCCTCTTGTTTTACTTTTGCTAACCGAACCGTGTTGGTGTATTTACCGGCAATAGAAAAAACAATATCAATTTGAACTAAAAACTGATTTGCAAAATTAAAATACTGGTTTTTTTCAACGCTGTACATATCTTGGTTCCAGTTAAAAACCGGATTATTCCACGCACGAGATTGAATTACCTGTGCTTCAGCGATATCTACATCATAATGTGAGGCGATAACGCTTAGATTTTCTTTTATCAAAATAGCTTTACACTCATCCAAAGATAAGTTCAATGAATCCTGAATTTGAGAAAACACATGGAGGGGAAAATAAACTACTAATAAAACAAAGAGGTATTTATTAGTGATTACCTTTAAAAATGAAAAGTAATTATTTAAAAAAAGTAGGTTATACATTTCAATACTATTTGAAAATTTTTAAATGCATTAATATGAATGTTGAACTATTTAAATATTTTTAATTCAAATACAGGTATTAGATTAATATTGATAAATATTAAAAAATACATTTGAAATAAAAACAATTAGTTTTCAAATTCAAAAAGATACATTAATAGATTCTGTGGAAAAATTTTAAATAGTAGAGATCAAATAGTTAGTTTACAGAGGAATATTGGTATTCCAATAACATGTTTTAAATAAATAATATTTAAATTTAAATTTAAATTTATATTGTTATGAAAATTAATGTACCTGTTGTAAAGAAAATCAACAGTGAAAAATAATTTATTTTTGACAAAGGAATTACATCTGCGAACTGTTTTTGTAGAAATGCTAGATAAAGTAATTTCTGATTTAATAGCAAAAACTAATGTTGCATCATTCCTTTTTATGGATAAAGGATTAACATTATTTTTGATTAATTTATAAATGATCTCAACATTCTCACTTCTATTAGAGAATATTGAAAACATCCCAAAAATTAAACAAAAGAAAAATTTCATCCTTTTTATTTCTAAGGCGCGAATATATGATGTTTATTTAATTAAAGTTGTTTTTATACAAATAATTTTTTAAGCATGCAAAAAAAGCCCGCATCAAAAAATGAGCGGGCTTTCTGGTAATATAAACAGGTCAAAACTATTGAGCAGATTTGACGGTCTTAATAATTACGGCAGCCACTTTATAAGGATCTGCTGCAGAATTTGGACGACGATCTTCTAAGTAACCTTTCCAGCCTTTTTCAACAGTTACCACAGGAATTCTGATAGAAGCACCTCTGTCAGAAACACCGTAGCTAAAATCGTTGATAGAAGCAGTTTCATGCTTACCAGTTAATCTAAGGTGATTATCAGGACCATATACATCGATATGTTCTTTAACATTTGCACCGAAAGCCTCCATTATTTTAATATAGGTTTTTTCATCCCCACAGGTACGAAGCGTAGTATTTGAAAAATTTGCGTGCATACCAGAGCCATTCCAATCGGTGTCACCCAAAGGTTTACAATGCCAATTGATGGTAACGCCATGAGCTTCCGCAGTTCTTTCCAATAAATAACGAGCGACCCAAATTTGGTCACCTGCCTCTTTTGCACCTTTAGCAAAAATCTGAAATTCCCACTGTCCAGCAGCGACCTCAGCATTAATACCTTCGACATTCAGGCCTGCGTCTAAGCAAATATCAAGGTGTTCTTCAACTATTTCTCTACCGAAAGCATTTTTTGCTCCAACAGAACAATAGTAAGGACCTTGAGGTGCAGGATATCCATTTGCTGGGAATCCAAGAGGCATATTAGTTTCCGGGTCGTATAGGAAATACTCTTGTTCAAAGCCAAACCAAAAATCATTATCATCATCATTGATTAAAGCGCGACCATTTGACGGATGCGGCTTACCGTCAGCGGTTAGCACTTCCGTCATAACCAAAAATGCGTTATGTCTGGCAGGATCAGGATACACTGCGACTGGCTTTAACAAGCAATCTGATGAATTTCCAGGAGCTTGTTCCGTAGAACTTCCATCGAAGGACCACATTGGACAATCTTCAAGATTACCTGAAAAATTATCCACAATTTTCGTCTTACT
>JBILDL010000399.1:0-3024 GCA_044352635.1 Saprospiraceae bacterium
ACCGTTCAACGACCAATTTATCTCTGGACAGCCAATTGGGATCTAATTCATTACTTTGACTTAATGCTGGTAAAATACCACTAAGCCATTTCATCAGAGATATTTTCCATGATGGAGGAACGAGCTTTAGTCTAATCCAGGGAGCCGATACAATGACGTAATCTACTGATTTTTCTTGTTCAAGAATCCAGGAAAGGACTATATTTCCACCTAAACTATGCCCGTATAACAGGAGTGGTAGTCCACCGGCTTGATCATTAATCATTTTTTTTAACGCCTTAATTTCATTTAAATAAAGGTCATAATTAGTTAAATGTCCTCTGGCACCAGGGCTATTCCCATGTCCATAATGATCAACGCCGTAAACATTAATTAGCTGATTATTAAATAATTTAGCCCAGTGATCGTATCTCCCAACATGTTCACCAGCACCATGAACAAGGATTAAATTAGCCTTTGGGTTATCTAATTCCCATTTTATACCAGATAAAGTAACTTCGCTTGACAGCGGTAAAGTGAATTTTTCCATTTTTATCGTAATATAAGAAAGAGTATAGAACTAAAATTTATTAGCTTCGTTAAATTATTAAATTTAGCCAAAAAAAATGCGTATTATATTTATGGGTACACCGGCATTTGCTGTTCCTACCCTATTAAAACTTCATGATTCAGGTTTTACCATCCCGGCGGTAATAACAGCACCAGATAAACTTGGGGGAAGAGGGAAAAAGGAATGGTTAACTTCAGCTGTTAAAGAAGCTGCTTTAGCATTAAATATACCAGTTCTCCAGCCTACTAATCTTAAAAATGAAACTTTTTTACAAACGGTAAACGATTTAAAACCAGATTTATTCATTGTTGTAGCTTTTAGAATGCTTCCAGAGGTACTTTGGAATTTACCTCCCTTGGGAACTATTAATTTACATGCCTCTGTATTACCTGATTATCGAGGTGCCGCACCTATTAACTGGGCCATTATAAATGGGGAAAAAACTACAGGCGTAACCACATTTTTTATAAGAAAAGATATAGATACCGGACCAATAATACTTACTAAATCCATTAAAATTCTGCCAGAGGATAATGTAGGTTCTTTACATGATCGCTTAATGTCAGAAGGTGCAAATCTTGTGATTGATTCATTAAAAAGTATCCTTGATCCAACTTTTGTGTCTATTCCTCAGGAAAAAGGTTCTATTAAAATGGCACCCAAATTACAGCATGAAACAGGAAAGATAGATTTATCAAAAACAACTACTGAGGTTATCAATTTAATTCGAGGATTAAGTCCATTTCCTGGTGCCTGGTTAACAACAACTTTAGGAGAAATAAAAATTTTATCTGCTAAAGTAGTTGAAACCAAGGTAGATTTTATGGATAAACGCTATCTTAGTGATAACAAAACATATATATATTTAAAGACAGGAGACCATTACATTTCTCTCGATAAATTTCAAATTCCAGGTAAAAAACCTATAGATGTAAAGTCATATCTTAATGGTAATAAGGCAGATACTTGGTTCTAAATAACTTTTTATGGTTCATATTATTGATTTAAAATTTCAAGGAGCTTCTGAGTCTATTGCTTCCTTTTTAATGGATTCTGACATAGGTCCCATTTTATTTGAAACAGGACCGTTCTCTACATTTGAAACACTTACCTTAGAAATAGAAAAAATTGGCTATGCTATAACCGATATAAAGCATGTGTTTATTTCTCATATTCACTTTGATCATGCAGGTGCAGCATGGAAATTTGCAGAACATGGAGCTAAAATATACGTGCATCCTGCAGGTTTACCTCATTTAAATAATCCTGAAAAATTATGGGGATCTGCTGTTAGGATTTACGGTGCGTCTATGGAAAAATTATGGGGAGTAATGGAACCTATTTCACAAGACAAACTTGTCCCACTAATGCATTTAGAAAGCGTACATTTAGGAGAATTTGAAATAAAATCACTTCATACGCCAGGACACGCTATTCATCATATTGCTTTTTCTGTAAATGACATCATTTTTGGTGGTGATGTAGCAGGCGTTTGCATTGGCAGCGGCCCCGTGGTCCCACCTTGTCCCCCACCAGATATTCATATTGAAGACTGGTGTAAATCTATTCAGATAATTAGAAATATTCATCCGAAATATCTTTATCTAACTCATTTCGGCTTAGTACAAATGCCTCTGCATGAACATCTTAACTCATTGGAAAACACCTTATTAGAATATGCTGACTGGGTGCTGCAGAAGATGAAAACTGAATCAGATATAAGCAAAATTATAGATTCCTTTCAGGATATGGTTGAAGAACTGTGGCTGGAAAACAAAATGGACGAACAGGTAATTATGAGATATAGTTTAGCAAACCCAAGTTTTATGACAGTAAGTGGACTCGTCAGGTATTGGACAAAAGTAAAGGGTGTAGAATGGAACTAATTAACAGGTAACCACTCTTTTATAATTTCGATTGATTTTTTTATGATTTTTTGATCAATAAAATCAACAGATTTAGATATTTTATTTTTCTCTTCCTCTACGCTCATAGACAGCTCTAATGAAGTATTTTGAAAGGCCTTATCTGGCTGTGACTTGTTTTCATATAAGTACCAATAACTACACATACTTAAAAGTATTAGTATAATTAGCATCCATGTTTCACCATTAAATTCTTTTTTCACCTTGCAATACTTTAATTAAGACAAATATACAATCAAAGACTAAGTAATTTGTAAAAAGGTTGCAAGATTATAGCTAAAAATGAGCTAGAAGACTTTTTGTTACTTCAGTTTTTGGGTAATCCCTAAGTTCAAAAGTTTTTCCTGACTCTACAACACTCCCTGAAGACAAAACATAGATATAGTCACACATTGCCATAACCATATTAATATCGTGAGATATAAACAACATTGATATATTAATTTTAAGCTTTAATTCATTCAACAAATTCACAATAGAAACCTGTCTTTCAACATCTAAACTTGCCAGTGATTCATCTAATATTAGTAAACTTGGATTCACACAAAT
>JBILDL010000400.1:0-3019 GCA_044352635.1 Saprospiraceae bacterium
GTATAGAAATTTCAGTTACCGAACCATCACAGGAAGCCAATCTGTCGGTTTAAATGCCTTGGTATCCAAACATCCTTTTGGTATTGGTTATCAATTTGACTTTCCTTTAACTGGGGGTAATTTCTCAGCTGGGGATCATGTTTTTTCATTTACCTATCGATTAACGGCAAAGCCTAAAATAACTAAGAAGAAGAAATAATAATAACAATATATTATAAGAAAGAGGGTGATAAGCTTTAAAACCTATCACCCTCTTTAAGTATAAAAGAAAATATTCAGAAAATCTTAGGGATTCTGTACAATCAATTTATTTACATTCAATTCAGCCTGAGGTATAGGCCAAATATATTCTGATTGAGAAGGATTAACGGCAGCGACGTTTGCTTTTCCAGGAATGGTTTGCAAAAGCCTCATTAAATCACGGGTTCTGAACCCTTCACCTACCAGTTCAATTCTTCGTTCAGTGAGTATTTGATTAGCTAGTGCAGTACCATTAGCAAATTCTGTAGCGGTATAAACTTTTGCTGCATCAGAACGGCCATGTACTGCATTTAACAAAGCAACGGCACGATCATTTACACCCGAGGTACGGGCAATAGCCTCCGCAAGGTTAAGTAAAACCTCTGCATAGCGAATAACCGGAACATAATCCAAATGTTGAGGGCCAATAGGGAATTTGTTTAAATAAGGTTTGTTGTTAACCCTTAAAACCCATCCACGACGCTTGTCTGTAGCAGAAAAATCGGTTGTATTTCCAATAATTCCCGTTGGATTTAAGGAGAAATCTCCAATACCTCTTGGACCAGGATTGTAATAGCTACCTAGGCCATTTTGAGTTCCAGGAAGATTTAACTCCGTCATAGGCATTGAAAAAATGCTTTCTGTTGTGGTATATGGCGTTCTGAACGTATTGGTTACATCAGCTTGTAAGGCATTGGCAACACCTGAAGCCGCTCTGAATGGCTCAGTAGTTGAAACAATCTTAGTTGCTTCTGTGATAACGTCTTGATAGCGACCCATTTCTAAGAACACACGAGTTTTAAGCGCTATGGCTGTGTTCTTGTGTGCTCTGGTGGTATTAAGATAAGGCGTAGCGTAATTAGCAGGTAGATTTTGTTCGGCAAAATTCAAATCGGAAAGAATCTGAGTATATACTTCTGCCACAGTAGAACGAGCTAAATCGTTGTTAGCTGCTCCTTTCTCAGGAAGTAATCGCAACGGTAAACCAGGTTTTGACCCATTTCCATCGGCAAATGGACGGGCATAAATACTTAATAAACTGTGGTAGCACAATGCGCGAAGGAAACGAGCTTCCGCTAAGTAGCTATTAGCTAAGGTCTCGTTATTTAATACTGTTTTGTTTTTATCCAACCCGTCAATAAAAAGATTGGCACTATTGATGGCATAATAAGCCGCATTCCACAAAGTATTAACTTCTCCTGTTGAGGAAACGATGGTATGCGTCCAGGTGGAAAAGCCAGTAACACCATTCGTCGTTTCATTGAGGAATTCCTCTCCACGTATATCATGGTAGATTAAAAAACGTCCACCATAAAAAGAACCATTTTTTACAGCACTATAAATACCGCGTACCTGTTGTAAAATTCTGTCAGGTGTGTTAAAAACAGAAGCCTCAGAAAAAGTGGTTAACGGCACTGGGTCAAGAAGTTCCTCATTACAAGAGGTGTTAAAAAGACTGGTTAGGAACAAACCTGCAACCAGTACTTTTTTATAAAATTTTATATGCATTTTCATAATAATCAAATTTTAAGTTTTTAGAAACCAACATTCAAGCCCACCAAAAAGGTACGTGCCATTGGTACAGAATTACGATCTACCCCTGGCGCCTGATTGGAATTTCCATTACTTGATACCTCGGGGTCAGTACCTGAATAACCTGTTAACAAAAAGGCATTATTTATATTGGCATAAACTCTTAAGCTGGAAATTTTAACCTTTTCTCCAAAAACAGAGGTAGGAATAGAATAACCAAGGGTAACGTTACGTAAACGCATGAAATCACCTTTCTCCACATTTTCAGACATAGGGATGGCAGATCCGTTAGAAATATTATCGCCATACACTACTCTTGGAATAGATCCTGATGTATTAGATTCTGTCCAACGGTCTAAAACATCGGTGTGACTGTTCCAGAAACGGGCATCTCTCAGACCAGCTTTAGTACCATTGTAAATGTAATTTCCTCCTGAATATTGTAATTGGAAATTTAAATCAAAATTACCGTAACGGAAGGTATTATCCCATGCACCGAACCATTTTGGAAGCGTTGGGCCATATATTTTGCCGTCAGCAGATTGGTTTACTGCAGTAGCTGTACGTCCATCTAAATAAGTCCAGCGAGACTGGCCAGCAGCAACAACGTGGGTATATTGAACTTTTTCTCCTTTACCATTGATGAAAATACGACGACCATTTGCTGGATTAACTCCCTGTGTTTCCACAACATATAGACTTCCTACAGATTGACCTACACGGATAATATTGGCCGTTTCCAAGCCACCTGTTGACGCTAAGATATCTGCATTTCCAGCAGCCAAAGTCTTAACCTCATTTTCCATAAAGGTTAGATTGAAGTTACTATTCCATGAGAATTTACCCTTACGAACAACTGTTCCGCTTAATCCAAATTCCCATCCAGTGTTTAACATTGAACCAATATTGGTTGCAATAGAGTTACCTGGTACGCCTTTAGACGGAGAAAGAGGTGCATTGAGGATTAGTCCATCAATCAAATTTCTAAAGTAGCTAATTTCACCCGTGATGCGGTCGTTAAAAAGACCGAAATTAAGACCTATATCTGTCTTTTGGCTTGTTTCCCAGGAAAGATCTGGGTTACCTGCCTGTGAGAAAGCAAGGGTAGGATCTGTTGCATAAAGACCTGATCCATATAGACCAAGTGATGCAAAATCACCAATTCCGTTGTTATTACCTACTTCGCCGTAGCTACCACGAAGGCGAAGGTAGTTGATGGTACCTCCTAAGGATTCTTTCCAGAATG
>JBILDL010000401.1:0-3014 GCA_044352635.1 Saprospiraceae bacterium
GCTTCAAATTTCTCCAGTGCCGCTGCAGCAGAATTTTGATTAATCATTGGCCCGCCATAAGGCCAACCTGTTCCAAGTGTTATATCAACACCCAGGCCAAGTGAATGGGCTTGATTTTGAGTAAAATAAACCAACTCCAGCCATTTTTCTGACATAAAAGGCAGAAATTTTGATTCAAATCCCTTGACACCATAAATGGGAATAATATGAACCCCACCTAATCCTGTTTTTGCAAAATAATCCAGTTGAACCTTAACATTTGCTGTATCCACTGCGCTTCCCATCCACCACCAATAGGTCCATGGTTTTGCCGTCGAAATGGTATTTTGAGCATCGAGCTTAGCATACCAATGAAAGCAACAAAAAAGCAGTATAAAAATCCTCTTTACCATTTTTTATTTAAAAATAAGTAAAAAATGGATTGATAACTAAATAAGCATTGCTTTTTCAAACTTTCATAACAACAACTTATTTCTGTATAGTTTTTTGAATTTGTTTTTCTATTTCCAGCTCAACTCCTGGTGCATAGCCCATATTTGACCAAACTACCTTTCCATTCCGGTCCACCAAATAACTTTGAGGAATGCTTTGGAAATTTAGTTTGTTTTTTAAGTTGCCAACAGAATCCTCAAAGAAAAGATAAGGCCACCCCTTTGCTTTTATCATCGGTGCAACTTTCGATAATTGCCTTGGGTTGTCTATCGTTATAGCCACTATTTGTAACCCATACTTTTCTTGCCATGAAGGATAAACAGATTTTAACGCATCTAATTCCACTTTACATGGTCCACACCACGTTGCCCAAAAACTAATTAACGTAAGCTTGTTTTCGAAGATTTTTTTAGTGGAGATAGATTGTCCGTCTAAAGACTTTATCATCACATCAGGCATTGATTTTTGCCCGAAATTATAAATGGAAAATAAAAGAAAGAATAGTAGGGTAAGAGTCCGCATTTGTTTTTATTTTTACGAAAATACAACATTTTTAAGTGCACATACAATGAAAACAGACGAAATGCTTTAAAAAATAGTCTGTTTCTTCTGTGCATTTAGTTTTTAATATGTCAATCCATGCCTTTTTTGAACATTAGATTTTTACTGCAAATATTGATTATATGTATCTCTTTTGTTCCTGTTTATGGGCAAAATGACCCCGATCCAGATGATAAGCTTAATGTGTTTGGACAATTTCAAACCAGAGCCAATTTTTTTCTGCGGGATTCTCTCATTGGCGCGGCGAATATTCCCCAATATGACCACCAACTTTTCGGGTCTGAAAGCTGGCTAAATTTACAGGCTGATTATCAGGGATTTTCCCTATCCCTGCGTTTTGATTATTTTAATAATTCCAATTTACTCGTACCTACAGATAGTTATAGTGACCAGGGCATAGGCAATTTTCTCATTGAGAAAACACTGGATAAACTAACCCTATCAGCAGGTTATATTTATGATCAGATAGGTTCAGGACTCATTTTCAGATCCTTTGAAGAACGATCGTTATTGATTGACAACGCATTAGCCGGCATAAAACTTAAATATCAACTTTTGCCCGATTTATTTGTAAAAGCCTTTGCTGGCAGGCAAAAAAGGCAATTTGAATTGTATCCTTCCGTTATTCGGGGGTTCCAAAGTGAATATTTCCAATCCTTTTTGTTAGGTGGTAAAACGGTGTCCTGGGCACCTGGTGTTGGTGTAGTGGCACGCACTATAGATGACGCTTCCATGAATAATCTGGTGAGTACGCTTCAAACTTATCCTGGTTCAGAAGTTTTCGTACCCAAGTACAATACCTACGCCGGTACTTATTATCAAACCATTCAATATGGCGCCTTCAGATGGTATGCTGAGGCAGCTCACAAATCAAAGGATACTTATATAGATCCTTTTGCTGTAACGATTTTACAAGGAGACACCCTCATTGGAAACCGATATAAGCAGGATTTGGGATTTATTTTTTACAGTACCCTAAGTTATGCTACCGATGCCATAGGAATAACCCTCGAAGGAAAGCGAACTAATAACTTTTCATTTAAAACACGCCCGCAAGAACAGCTCAATAGAGGAAATCTTAATTTTTTACCCCCCTTAACCCGTGTCAATTCATTCAGATTAAATACACGTTACAATCCTGCCGCTCAGGAATTAGAAGAATGGTCCTGGCAGGGAGATATACAGGTCAGACTTAGCGAAGATTTTTCAATGAATTTGAATCATTCCGGCATGCAAATGACAGCAGAAGATCCTCTTTACAGAGAATGGTTTTTAGAATTCACCAAACAAAATGAAAAACAGCATTGGACAGTAGGCATTCAACATCAATTATACAATCAACAATTTTATGAATTCAAACCAGGTGCGCCAACAGTGAAAACGATAACTCCTTTTGCTGAAATTGAAATGGATGCCGGTAAAGGGAAATCTTTACGGATAGAAGCACAGGCTCTTTTTATGAATAAAGGGAATGATTTTCTTTTAAATGACTACGGCCATTGGATGTTTGGTCTCGCAGAATATGTCCTTAGTCCGAAATGGAAATTTTCAATGTCTGATATGTTTAATTGGAAACCAGGAAGATTTAGCCCCAAAAACAGTCAAAATAAATCTATTCCTTTACATTTCCCCAGATTCGATGTATATTATCAACCAGGCAATAACCTTTTTGCCTTATCCTATATTAAACAAGTGGAAGGGGTTATTTGTACCGGTGGCATTTGCCGATTGGAACCTGCATTTAGCGGCGTAAGACTTTCTTTAAATAGTTCATTCTAATATGTTTCCATTGCAATCTCTACCTTTTATTATTTTTCTTTCCATTTTCATTACCTCATGTAAGGAAATTCCTCCTGTTATTACCCCCATAGATGCTTCGCCCATTGGAAATGAATTGGAAACGGCCAATGTATTAATTGAAGAATTTGGTGGGGTACGTTGTGTAGGCTGTCCCGCTGGTCATAGCCTGATTAAAGAATTAAAAGGGATATATAAGGATAAATTAATCGTAATATCTGCAC
>JBILDL010000402.1:0-3008 GCA_044352635.1 Saprospiraceae bacterium
AGTATTATTAGCGCCGATATAGAAGAAATAATTGCCTGGAAAGAGGGATGGTTCCTTTTTAATCGCCTGGAATTACAAGCCATTGTCAGGCAATTAAGTCGATGGTATAATATTGATTTTGAAATTACAGGGAGCATAGGAAACAAGCAATTTTCAGGTATAGTGAGTAAATCAAACAATATATCTGAGGTACTAAAGATCATGGAAAACACAGGCGTAACCTTCACACTCAGAGACCAAAAAATATATGTTTCCCAATAAAAAGAAATTAACATCATGACCTATTATTTTACAAAACGAACCACGATGATGCCATTATTACCCTTTCCTTCTTACATCAAAAAGAAGGAATTCACATCTAAAATAGCTAAGAATGTAAAAGTTCTTGGTATTTTTCTTTTCCTAAGCTGTTTAAATCTGAATGCTTTAAGTACGGCTCAAGTAGTAACCATGAACAACAAAGAGGTTACTTTGCAAAAGATATTCAGAGAAATTTATCGTCAGACAGGCTATCAGTTTTTTTATGAGGACGCCTTACTTGATAAAGCGGGAAAAGTAAATATTTCCATTAAGAATGGAAGTATTCAGGAGGCTCTTTCCCTTTGTTTTAAAGACCTTCCTTTGTCTTATGTAATCACCAATAAAACCATTGTTGTTGCCCCACAAAAAAAGGAGGTGAGCAGGGTTCAACCCATGGAAAAGGGTATTGAAAAGACTCTGAGTACAGTGAAAGGGAAAATCACCAATTCATCGGGCGAACCTATGATTGGCGTAAACGTTATTGCGGCAACCTCTCAAAAAGGGACTACCTCTGATCTTAATGGCCAATATTCACTTGACATAGAGGCTGATGATAAGGCTTTAATTTTTTCCTATATCGGTTATGTTACCCGAAATATACCCGTAGAGGGAAGAAGTACTATTGATGTTATATTAAAGGAAGAGAGTGTTGAACTTCAGGAAGTGAGCATAGTGGCAACCGGTTACCAACGTTTATCGAAAGAACGAAGTGCAGGTTCTTTTTCAATGATAAACAGTGACGATTTGAAGTTGAAATCAAACAGTATGAATGTGATTGACAGACTGGAAGGTTTAGTCCCTGGTCTTGCGGTAAATTATGGCAGAAATAGCGAAAAGTTTTTAATCCGCGGTCTCACCTCCATCAATGCCAACAAATCGCCCCTCATTGTAGTGGATGGCGTACCGATATATGACGCTTCGACTTTAACCTCGTTAATCAATCCTGATGATATTGAGTCAGTTAACTTATTAAGAGATGCAACTGCCGCCTCTATTTGGGGAGCTGCAGCGGCGAATGGCGTAATCGTTATAACCACAAAGAAAGGAAAAACAACGAGTGCTCCACAGAAAATTCAGTTGAATTATAATGGATTTGTGTCTTATCGTGGTGCACCTGATATGGATTACTATAATTTGATGAATAGTAGTCAGTTAGTTCAGGCTGGCAGAGAAATTTTTGATGCTACGGCTTTTCCATGGTCCGTGGTAACAACTGGGGCGTCAAATAATTCAACGCCCATTGTCACACCGCATGAACAGATAATGTATGACTTGTCAAGAAACGTAATAAATGCCGGATTGGCACAACAACGGTTTGACTCCCTGGGTGGCCTTAACAACCAGGCCCAGATGGCTCAATTTCTTCAGCAACCATCGAAACTATCCAATCATAGTATAAATTTTAATGGGGGATCCAATTTCCATAGTTTTTACGGCTCGGTTGCTTATACAAGAGATGAGGCATTTACAAAAAATAATTTAGACCGCTACCAGATAAATCTTCGGCAGGACTTTATTTTCTCTGACGCAATATCTATGGATTTAACCACGAATATTTCGTACGAGAAAAACGACCGCTTTTTACTGACGGATTTTCCGGGTACTATCAACACGATACTACCCTACGCCATGCTTTCTGATGCATCGGACAATCCATTGTCAATGGCTTATTTAACACGCCATCAACCGTTTAGAACCATATCAGAGAATCAAAGCCGAATAAATCTCGACTATATACCCTTACAGGAACCTGGAAATACGCAAAATGGAAGCACCAATTTATCTACAAGAATAAATGGTGGCTTATCAGTTAAGTTATTAAAAGGGTTATCTTATGAAGGGCGGGCACAATATCAGCGTTCCAGTTTAGATGCCTACGAATATTACGATCAAAATGCCTATCGCGTAAGAAATGAGCGGGTATTTTTTACCCAGGCACCGGCAACCGCCACAGCAAATCCAACCTATTTTCTGCCAGTAACGGGGGGACATTATTTGACAAATAATAACACACAGTATGCCTGGACAGCAAGAAATCAGTTGCTTTATGAAAATAAAGGGAATGAAAAACATCAAATTTCCTTATTGGCCGGTACTGAAATCAGGGCTGACTTTATCAGTAGAATTGGTACTTTTAAACGAGGATTCGATTTTCAAACGCTAACCTATTCTTATATTGACGAGCAATTTTTAGGCAGCACCGGGGTGACAAGTCCTGTTAACTTTCTGCCCTCAAGAACCATCAATGTTCTCAATGTAAATCAGCATAGTTACAGTGAAGTAGAGCGACGATTTTTCTCCTTATACGGCAATTCAGGCTATACTTATAACGGAAAATATACGATCAATGCAAGTATCCGTATGGATCAATCCAACTTATTTGGTTCAGATCCGGCCGCTCAATATAAACCGGTTTGGAGTGTAGGAGGTGCATGGAATGTGACAAAAGAAGATTTCTTTTCCGTGTCTTTTGTCGATTTACTGAAAGTCAGAGCCACTTACGGCTTATCGGGCAATGCTCCTGTGCCTGGACAGGGAGGACCTTATGACATTATTGGCGCCAGGAATAGTGCTATTTTTGCAGGACTGGGAACCGGTTATGTAGTTTTCACCCCAGCAAACGACTTGTTGACCTGGGAGAGAACCACCACAAAAAATATAGGCATTGATTTTAGCTTGTTCAAACGCCGTCTGTCCGGAAGTATTGA
>JBILDL010000403.1:0-3007 GCA_044352635.1 Saprospiraceae bacterium
TCAACAACCCTTTTTTGTTATTAAACCCGGGGCCGTAACCAGTTTACTTTGCGATTCACTCACCTTTGTGGGGGATGCTATTCTTGAAAAAGAGGAGTATATGGGTGGTGTTTTCATAGCTTATAAAGGTGGAAACGGAGGATTTATTAAAGGCTCAAATATCAATTCTTTAAATGTTAACGGTCTCCTAGCTACCATACATCCTACGAATCTTGCCAAAGGAAATGGCCTACTCGAGTTATCCATATCTGGTGTACCCTCGGGAACGGGACTGGCCTATTTTAATATCAGTGTAGGTGGAAAAAATTGCCTGATTGAAGTTCCTGTGAAAGAGGAAAGCCCCATAGTATCAAACTTAAATTGTGGGAATATCCTGGTTGAACCCCCGGCCATAGGTATAAATCAGGCATTTAATGGCAAAATTAATATCCAGTATTCAAAAACAAATGGGAAAATATTTCCTACGGATACCATTTCAATTAAAAATCCGAACGCTTCTTTCAAATTGATGTCAAGTAAAACAAAATTGGCCTTGGATGAAGGTGTTTTGACCTTTGATTTAATCGGGAAAGCAGATAAAAAGGGTTGGTTTGAATTTAAACTTAAAGTAGCAGATAAAGAGTGTCCCGTCCGTATTATCATTTCTGAGGATAAAATGGAAGCACCCAATTTTTTCTCCCCTAATGAAGATGGAGTCAATGAATATTGGTACGTTCCAGCCCTTGCTTTTTATCCAAAGGCAAAAATCATCATTTTTGACCGGTATGGTAAGATTATCTCTACATTGAACGGAACCCAAAGCTGGAATGGAACCATGAATGGCATTCCAATGCCTTCTGGTGATTATTGGTACACCCTACAATTAGACCCAAAACTTCCTCCTCTAAAAGGAAATATCACCCTCATAAGATAATCAAATGAAAGTAATCCAACTCCTTTTATATTTATTAGTGATCATCCAATCAACAAATGGACAAAATGCAGTATTTCAAAATCAATATCTTTTCAATCCCTTATTAATTAATCCCGCTTATGCAGGGGGACAAAAGGAAGGGGAAGTGCAGGTAATGTATAAAAAATATTTGAGTGGATTTGACAATGCACCCATTTCCAAATTATTCTCAATCCATGCGCCCATTCCCAAAAAACGAATTGGGCTTGGTCTCAATATCTTTAGTGATACAAATGGCGGAAGCGGCTACAAAGGCCTTGAAGGAAGTTTTGCTTATCATATAAATTATGATACTGTAGATTTGAAAGACTCAAAATATCACCTGAGTTTTGGTATATCCACCACCATAAATCAACTCTCCATAGACAGAGCAAACCTTTTTGGCGTTGAGGAGACTGACCCAATTCTAAGTAATAGAAAACTTTCAAGCGCTTCCGGAAATGCCAATGTCGGTTTGCTTCTTTATAACAGAGGATTTAGCATCGGGCTTTCTATATATAATATTATACCCATCCCTAATAAATTGTACCCAAGCACATTAGAACCTAAAGCATCGCCTTTGGTTTTTATTCAAAGTGGCTATCAATTACCTGTTGGTGAACAATTTACCATTACACCGAGCTTGATGTTTCATACTCAGCAAAATGCCAATTACAATTTAGATATCAATCTTGGTTTTGCCTATCATATTAATAATAAAGACTTTGTACAGTTAATAACTACCTACAAATCGTTTTCTGAAAACCTGTCAAAAGGATCACAAGCGATTGCGATGAATATTCAAATGGTTTTCTCCTCCTTTTTTGTAGGCTTCCATTTTGAAATTCCAACGTCTATTGTATCCAACTTTACATCGGGTGGACATGCCATTCAATTCGGGTATAAATTCAAGGAGGGAAAACCAAAATTACTTCAATCTCAATTAGAAGAGTTCTAAAATACTAAAATGCTATGATGAAAAATACAATTTTCACTTTTGCTGCCATCTTTCTTTCCGCGCTTTTTTTGAGAGGTCAAGCGCCCGGACTAGTTAGTTATCAAACCATTATCAGAAATAATGATAATGAATTGATTTCAAATAAAGTAGTTGGCATACGAATAAGTATCCTTAAGGATAATCCAAATGGCATTCCCGTTTATCAGGAAAGGCATTATGTGCAAACAAATCTGAACGGTCTTGCCTATTTAGTTATAGGTGGTGGCACCCCAATAAAAGGAAAATTTTCAGATATTGACTGGTCCACAGGCCCGTATTATATTCAATCGGAAACAGATATTAATGGTGGTCAGGATTATAAAATTGCAGTGTTCACCCAAATTCTAAGCGTTCCTTATGCGATTCACGCCAAAACAGCTGAAACATTACTGGGTAAGATAAACGAATTGGATCCACAGTTTAATGCTTCTATCGCAAAAGGTATCACAGCTGTTGATACGGCCATTTGGAATAAAAAATCAAGTGGAAGTGGAACAGGTATTTCAACAGATTCAATTTACAATAATTCCGTTGCGAAAGGCATTTCAAAAGCTGATACCGCGGCATGGAATAAAAAACTGAGTTCATTTACTGAAGTTGACCCTTTATTCAATGCATCCGTGGCCAAAAGTATTTCCGCAGCCGATACCGCCGCATGGAACAAAAAACTGAGTAGCTTCACCGAAGTCGATCCGCAGTTTAATGCCTCCGTGGCCAAAAGTATTTCAGCAACTGACACCGCCTATTGGAACAAAAAACTGAGCAGTTTCACCGAAGTCGATCCGCAGTTTAACGCATCCTTGGCCAAAAGCATTTCAGCAGTCGATACAGCATCTTGGAACAAAAAACTGAGCAGTTTCACCGAAGTCGATCCGCAGTTTAACGCATCCGTGGCCAAAAGCATTTCAGCAACTGACACCACCTATTGGAATAAAAAACTGAGCAGTTTCACCGAAGTCGATCCGCAGTTTAACGCATCCGTGGCCAAAAGCATTTCAGTAACTGACACCACCTATTGGAATAAAAAACTGAGCAGCTTCACCGAAGTCGATCCGCAGTTTAATGCCTCCGTGGCCAAA
>JBILDL010000404.1:0-3004 GCA_044352635.1 Saprospiraceae bacterium
TTTTAGAATTGGCCTCGCAGGTACTATGAAGGGTCCCGCTGTTTTCGATCTGATTGAACTTTGGGGAATGCAGGAAGTTTCCAACAGAATGAATAAAGCTTTTGACCATTTTGACAAAACACTTCTAAGCTAAGATGGATAATTCCTTGTGCGTTACCGTAGCGCTCGGCGATTGGAACGCAAAAGCTGACTTATTGAAACCCATAGACATTGGGATTACCCCAGATATAACGGGTAATCTCAATTGTTTCTATGCCCCGGAGTTATCCGTTTTACCTTATGAAAATGGTGATTTTATTGGGGATACCCGCTTTGGAAGTCCGGTAAATTTTATGAACATTCATTGCAATCCTCATGGCAATGGAACGCATACTGAATGTGTTGGACATATCAGTGAAGAGAGAATCCATTTGCCAGATTGTACGCACGATTTTCATTTTATTTCTCTTCTAACCACTGTTACACCTGAAATACAAGCTAACGGAGATCAGGTCATTACTCTCTCTTTATTGGAAACAATCAAACTCAACATCGGAACCAAAGGATTAATTATCAGAACTATACCCAACGAGGAAAGTAAAAAACAAAGACAATATTCAGGTACTAATCCTCCCTATTTTGCAAAAGACGCCATGGAATGGATAGTTGCTAACCAAATTGACCATTTACTCGTTGATATTCCCTCAGTCGATAGGGAACAAGACGAGGGGAAATTACTGGCTCATAAATCTTTTTGGCAATTTCCTTTTAACACCAGAAAAAATGCGACCATAACGGAACTTATTTATGTACCAAACCATATTCAGGACGGCTATTACCTTGTCAATCTGCAATATTATCCATTTCCTATGGATGCTTCTCCGTCCCGTCCATTAATATATGCCCTTGTTTAAACCCATTCACCTACCTTCAATACATTTTCTCCCATGCATCAGGACTTCAGAAATACATTCAACGATCAATTTTCCAATGATAAATACCAATCCTTCCTGGAATCTATTCATCAGGATTTTCCGGGTGTCCTTGATTTTCGCATTGCTGAGACTCCTATTTTTTTAACAGATAGCTTTGTTGAAAAATGTACTGCAGCTGGTGATGAAATAATAGATTTTATTGTTCGGTCCGATTTTAAAAAACAAACAGAAAAAGCAATTCCCGAAGGGATGTTTACACCAAACGAAGATGATTGTCCCCAATTACTATCTATTGATTTTGCCATCAGCAGGAATGAAGTAGGCGAATTGACGCCTTATTTAATTGAACTCCAAGGATTTGCCACTTTATTTAATTATCAGTCCTATTTGGCAGAAAAATATGTTACCCATTTTAATATTCCGGATACCCTAACACCCTTTTTTAATGGTTTAGATCGACAGGCATTTTTGTCTTTATTGAAAAATACCCTGTTGGCAGAATTTCCGGCGGAGGAAGTTATCCTGTTAGAATTATTCCCGGATAAACAAAAAACAAGGATTGATTTTGTTCTGGCGAAGAGAGATTTTGGTATTGAGACGGTTTGCCTGACTCAAATAATCAAAAAAGACAGAAACCTGTATTACCTGAAGGATGGCAAACTTCAAAAAATCAGCAGAATATATAATCGGGTCATTTTGGATGAGTTGGCAACTTACCAAAATCTTAATCTTTCCTTTCAATTTTCCGATGATGTGGATGTAAGTTGGGTAGCACATCCTAATTGGTTTTTCAGGATAAGTAAGTATTTGTTACCCTTTTTAAAAGGGAAATACATGCCAAAATCCTATTTTCTTAATGACTTTGACCTCCAGACAGAAGATTTAGATAAATATGTGCTAAAACCACTTTACTCCTTTGCAGGATCTGGTGTTGACTTGCATCCAACGGCAGAAAAACTAGACTTAATTCAAGACAAAAGTCAATATTTGCTACAAGAAAAGGTAAGTTACGAGCCCGTCATTGAATCATTGAACGGTCAGGTTAAGGCTGAGTTAAGGTTAATGTATGTATGGGACAAAACAAAAGCAAGACCTACGTTAGCGACAAACATCGCCCGATTGAGCCGTGGAGAAATGATAGGTGTTAGATACAATCATTCCTTTGACTGGGTAGGAGGTAGTATTGGCTTTTCACAAAAAGGCTTGAAATAGTCCCATAATGGATCGGAAGGAAGCGGTGCTTCTATGCTTACTTCTTCGTTAGACACGGGATGAATGAAAGATAATTTCCATGCGTGAAGTTGAATGGATCTATCCTTATTTCCCCTTTTAAAACCATACTTTACGTCACCCCTGATAGGTGAACCTATGGCACCTAACTGAGCCCTGATCTGATGGTGTCTTCCAGTAATCAAATCGATTTCGAGAAGTACATATTTTTCACTTTTTGCCAGAACAGTGTAACGTAGTTCAGCAGCAACACCTTTTTCATTATCCTCGTTAACAGTACTTGTTTTGTTGGTTTTACTATTTTTAATCAACTGATTATGCAGAATACCTGTTGATTCCGGTGGCGGATTCCCCACAATGGCCAAATACTTTTTTCGAATAGTTCTATCCTTAAACTGCTGATTAATAGACTGTAACGCCCTTTTTGTTTTAGCGAACAAGACAACACCACTTGCGGGCCTATCTATTCTATGGGTGAGGAATAAAGGAGAACGGGCATACCTTTCTGCTAAGGTAATGAGCGAAACATCCTCCGTTTTGTCTGGTTGTGTGGCTATAGCCACCGGCTTATTGAAAGCGATAAACTGGTTATTTCGATAAATCACTTTATCACCCACTCGCCATTCTGGAACATCTGCTATCATTCTACTTCTTCATAATCAACAAATTCTCCTTCTTTTTTCTTATCCTTTCCGTTATTTGTTACCTTTTCCTGTTGTTTATTTTGAAAAGATTCAATACGAACAGATTTGGCGAAGAAGAACTTATACGCCACATAGATTAACCCTGCTGTAATTAATAATTTAAACATAAGTAAAAATTAAGAATACAAATATAGGTGAAAAAGTGCAAATATTTAA
>JBILDL010000036.1:0-10140 GCA_044352635.1 Saprospiraceae bacterium
TGAATCGGGTTCAGCGTCAAACCATTCCCTTGTTTTTTCAATGATTATGTTAATAAAACCTCCTTTTGTTGGTTCAGATTCGATTTTAGTTACTTCAGGATCTTTGGTTTTAGCTATCTTTTCAGACGATTTGTACCTACCTTTTTCTCTATCTTCGATACCTCTCAGGAGTAAGCCTACTGCTGTAGCATAAATAGGACTGCACAATGCTTCAGAGTAGCCATGAGCCAGGTGTTCGATTGGCAGACCAATTCTGGCTGGTAACCCAGTGTGGTATTCTGCCAATTTGTCAACATGACGTAATAAGGCTCCTCCGCCTGTCAAAACGATACCAGCTACGAGTTTTTTACCGTAACCCGAGGCCGAAATTTCCGCATAAACGTAATCGAAAATTTCTTCCATTCGTGCCTGAATGATAAGGGATAGATTTTTTTCAGATATTTCCTTGTGTTCTCTTCCTCTTAAACCAGGAATAGATATGATTCTATTGTCAAATACTTCATCAGATAGTGCGGAACCAAAGCGGGTTTTCAAATTTTCGGCATGCTGTGGCATGACAGTACAACCCTCTTTGATGTCTTTGGTAACTATATTTCCACCCAACGGAATAACAGAAGTATGTCTAATAATACCCTCGTAAAAAATGGTAATATCTGTGGTTCCACCGCCAATATCGATGAGAACAACACCCGCCTGTTTTTCCTCCTCACTCAATACAGCCATAGCGGAGGCAATAGGTTCCAGTGTCATATTCGCCACTTTAGCACCTGCCCGTTCTACACATCTGAAAATATTATTCGTAGCGGTAATTTGCCCTGTAATTATATGAAAATTAGCTCCTAAATGAACGCCAGACATACCAATAGGATCTACGATTCCATGCTCTGAATCTACAGAAAATTCCTGTGGAATGGCATGTAAAATCTTATCTCCCGGAGGCAGAACTAATTTGTGAATATCATGAACCAAGCGATCAATATCTTTTTGAGATATTTCAGAATCACTATACTCCCTTACTAATTGTCCCCTGTGCTGTAATGTTTTAATATGTTGGCCAGCAATACCAACATGTACCAGATTGAAGTCGATGTTTGCCGACCGTCTGGTGATTTCAATAGCCTCTTGAATAGCGTTTACGGTTTTCTCAATATTGGATACCACCCCCCGGAGGACACCTTCTGAGTTAACCTTGCCTAGTCCCAGAACTTCAAGTTTCCCTAAATCGTTCTTAAAACCCGCAATGGCACAGACTTTTGTTGTACCAATGTCGATGGCCAACACAACCTCTTGATTTTTTTCAACTCTTTCCATAGTAGTTTGTAATTACGCCCAATAAATATGTCAAAATAAGTAATCTAAAACATTTTAGTTGCAAACAATCTGATTTCTAAATCTCAGGTCAAGGTTTCGGTATTTACGCCAACCTACAAAAGGCATAGCTTCCTTGTAAAATACCTTTAACTTTTTCCATTTCTGCATAGAATCATCAAATTCGCCAAATATAATTTTCTGATCCCCAATCATAGGAACCAGTGTAAATTCTCTTTTAAGATTCACATGAACCTGAACCAACATTGATTTTAAAAAAGGATCAGCCTCAATCTCGTTACAAAGTTTAAACAAATCATGTATTGCATTATCCTTAGTTAAAAAATCAGGAGAGAAAGGAGGATATTCGCCTGTAGCAGTGATAATGTTCACAGCAAAATGTCTCGATAAAGGCAACTTTATGCCTTCTTCATCTAAATAATACTGGTCTCCACGATTACTAATGACCCTTACAATAGGTTTACGCTGTATAATATGAATGCCTAATCTATTTCGGCTATCCAGAAAAACTTCGGCATCTTTAATAAAAGAATTCTTTTCAAGCAGCGTTTCAATCCTGTTCAAATCAATGGTTTTGAAAGATTGTCCTATTACCTGAAAGCCCAAACCTCTGTCTAACTCAGCGAGAACGTCTTCCTCTTCAATTAAATAGGAACTATCCGGCAAAGCTTCAATTTCTGTATTTATCTCAACAATAGGTTTCTCTTTCCTCATATCCACTGCCAGAATAATAAGGCCCAATATAAGAAATCCCCCTATTTTTACCAAAAAAGACTTCCATTTCCCCGAAGAAATATTATTTTTCATCATTATTCTTTTAAGGATTTGGCGTGATATAAATCAACAATCTGGGGTAACATCTTGTCAAAATCACCCGCTCCCAACATCAGTAAGATTTCAGGTTGAATCTGATGTAATGTTTCTAATAACTCATCGGTTTCAATCAATTTTTTATTTGAGATACTTATCTTTTGAAGTAAAAGAGCGGAATCAATACCTGGTATTGGTTGTTCTCTGGCTGGATAGATTGGCAGAAGGAATAGGCTATCTAAAGCTGACAATGCCTCAGCAAATCCATCTAAAAAATCTTTAGTTCTACTAAAAAGATGAGGTTGAAAAACGGCAGTAATTTTTTTACCAGGATAAAGTTCTCTTGCAGCTGAAATTACAGCATTTAATTCTGTTGGGTGGTGTGCATAATCACTTATGATGACCATTTTCTCGTTCACCAACTTAATATCAAATCGTCTTTGAATACCTTTAAACGTCAATAAATTTTTGCGAATAGACTCCCCATCTACCCCAAGTCGAAGCGCAATCGTAATGGCAACTACGGCGTTTAAGATATTATGTCTGCCTGGGAGAGAAAATTTCAGGTCTTTTATTACAACATCCTTATGTTGATAATCGAATACCAGACCATTTGACTCCAATCTAATATTTACCGCTCTATAATCTCCCTCCTCTATACCAAATGAACGTTTATTTTCAGTACTCGGAAATAGGTCAACGGAAGCTTGTTGAATCAGTAGCAGTCCATCATCGGCCGTTTGAGCGGCAAAAGGCTTAAATCCTGTGTCTAGAAGTGATTCTATAGAACCGTAAATATCAAGATGATCGGCATCTGTTGATAAAATCGCCGCTATTTCCGGACGAAGATGTAAGAAAGACCTATCAAATTCATCGGCTTCAATAACTACCCAATCGGATTGACCTGAAACATAATTACCCCCAAAATTTTCAACAATTCCCCCAAGAAAAGCGGTACATGAAACTCCACCTTCTTTTAATAAATGGGTGGTAATGGAAGATGTTGTTGTCTTTCCGTGCGTACCTCCTATAGCAATGGTTTTCATATTTTTACTAATCAAACCAAGAATCTCCGCTCGTTTCAAAAAAGGAAGACCGCTACGCTGAAAAAATGCACATATAGGATGTGAAAGAGGAACAGCTGGTGTATAAATTACCAGGTCAATACACAAAGAATGAGGTTCAGTATAATTATTTTCGTAGCAAATATCCATGCCTTCTGCCGATAGCAGATTTGTGAGCACAGTCTGGGTCTTATCGTACCCATATATTTTAACGCCCCTTTCATTAAAATATCTGGCTATGGCACTCATACCGATACCACCGATACCAATAAAATAAATATTTTTCAGATTTTGTAATGTCTTCATATTGTCACCTTTTTCTTGTCCGAAGGGACAAATTGAAGAATTATATCAGCTAATTTTTCAGCTGCATCTGGGAAACCCAATCGAAGGGCATTTCTACCGAGGGCAACTAAACATTCCTCATCTTGTATTAACTTAAAAACTTCAGGAAGGAGATCATCCTTGACATGATCGTCTTTTATGGTCATAGCCGCAGCGTTCTGCTGCAAACTCAAGGCATTTTTTGTTTGATGATCTTCTGCCACATTGGGAGAAGGAATTAAAATAGACGGCTTACCTAATAAACAAATCTCCGCGATGGTCAGTGCACCTGCTCTGCACACCACTAAATCAGCTGCCTGATAGGCCATAGACATGTCTTCAATAAAAGGCATAACCCTAATCTGGGGGAAGTTACCTGACTCACTTTCCATGCATAAGGAGGCATAAAATTTTCCACACTGCCATATAAATTGTACTTCCTGATTTGCCAAAAGTAAATCTTTACCAAAGATCATTGCATTATTCAACGTTCTGGCGCCCAGGCTTCCCCCCGCAACAAAAACAATCTTTTTTAATGGATCCAACTTAAAATATTGACAAGCTCTGTCTCTATCAGGTAATTGAGAAGGATATAAAGCACTTCGAACAGGATTTCCCGTTAAAGCCATCTTTTTTGCCGGAAAAACCAAATCCATATCTGGGAAGGCAACCCCTATTTTATCTACAAATCTGGCAAGAATTTTATTGGTTACTCCTGCATAAGAATTTTGCTCTTGAATAACCGTAGGGATTTTCAATAATACAGCAGCAAATAATGCAGGACCACTGGCATAACCTCCAACACCAACCACCACGTCGGGCTTAAATCGGTGAAGGATAGAGATTGCCTGCCAAATACTGTGAATCACTTTTATTGGAAACAAGATATTTTTAGAACTAAAGCTTCTATCAAAACCACTAATCCATAAACCTTTGATAGGATACCCTGCTTTCGGAACGGCCTGCATTTCCAGTTTCTCCTGAGCACCAACGAATAAGATATCGGATTCTGGATATTTTACTTTAATAGCGTCAGCCATAGCAATGGCAGGAAAAATATGTCCCCCTGTTCCACCGCCACTGATAAGTATTCGGGGAGCGGCACTATCCAATTTTTTATTGATTTGTTGCAACATCCGTACTTATATTTGAAGATTCTACAAATTTACTTACCGAAAGAATGATACCCAATGAGATACAATTCATGATTATAGAAGTCCCACCCAGACTTATCATAGGTAAAGTTACCCCAGTGACGGGAACCAGGTGAGTAGCTACCGCAATATTTATAAATGCTTGAAAAACAAAACTGAAACCAAGCCCCGTAACTACGATGGCACCAAAAGCCTTTGTACTTTTTGTTACCAGACGTGTTATTCTAAAAAAGAAGCCCAAATAAAGAGAAATAACAAAGAAACCGCCCAATAAACCATATTCTTCCACTAAAATGGCATAAATAAAGTCGGCGTAAGAAGAAGGAAGAAAATTTCTTTGAATACTCTGCCCGGGGCCCGTACCAAAGAAACCACCATTAGCTATAGCAATCTTAGACTGCTGTACCTGAAAGCCTCCTTCTGAGTCCGTGGTAAACTCTCTGATTCTTTCTATCCAGGTGGCCAATCTTACCAAATCCGGAAAAAAGTGACCTAAAAGAATGAGTATCGAAAAAGCAATGATAGCCAGTACAACTAACATTAATATATACTTAACGGCGACCCTTCCAACAAACATCATAGCGATGCAGGTAGAAAAAAGGAGCAGCGCCGTAGATAAATCAGCGGGAGCAATGAGAAAACAAATGATGATTACAGGCAAAATAAGGGGTAAAAAAGCACTTTTGAAATCCTTAATAATCGACTGTTTCGAGGAAATCGTTCTAGCCAAATATAAAATCAGGGCTAATCGTGCGAAATCTGAAGACTGAAAAGTAAAACCTAAAACAGGTATTTCAATCCACCTGCGCGCTGAATTTATATCCACTCCAAAGAGCAGGGTAAAAATTAGTAAAGGGATGGCTACAATGAATAAGAATGGTGCTACCCTATGAAAACGAAGATAATGTAATCTATGAAGGACATACATTATAAAAAATCCAAAAAGAACGATAAAGCCTTGTTTTATGACATAATATTCGGTGTTTCCACTTTGTTCCTTATGTGCAAGCCCTCCTGTAGAAGAATAAACCCCTAAGAAAGAAACCAAGGTCATTAGAGAAATGAGCACCCAAATGACTCTATCTCCCTTTAATTCTGTTTTAAGATTTGATATAAATCCCGTCATATTCCCAATTTTAGTGCGTTGACCGCCGTTCTAAATTGGTTTCCCCTATCCTCATAATTTTTATACAAATCGAAACTGGCACAAGCGGGCGAGAGCAAAACGACCCCATCCGGTTGAGCCAAAACAAAAGCTTCATTAACGGCCTCCTGCATAGATGAAATTTCCACAAAAGGCACCAAATTTTTGAATACCTTTCTAAGAGGTTTATTATCAGCACCAATAGCAACAATGGCTTTAACCCTGGAGGCAATCAAAGGTAATATTTCATTATAATCGTTTCCCTTATCGAGCCCTCCAGCTAACCAAACGACTGGTTTTGTCATGGCTTCAAGGGCAAAATAGACTGCATTTACGTTGGTTCCTTTACTATCGTTTACAAATAGCACCTGATTAATTTCTGCAATTTTTTCTAATCTATGAGGATCATTTTTAAACGAAAGAAGACCTTCCTGAATTAATTCAGGAGAAACGCCCATCTGGATGGCCGTCTGAATGGCAAAAGCAGCATTCATTGCATTATGCTTTCCTAAAAGCGCGGTATGCTGCAAATTAAAAAGGTGACCGGCTATGTTTAGCCAGTCACCAGACAACATAGATTGGGAGATCTTCACAAATCTGGAAGTCAAAAAATAATTACTATATCTTTGAGCTGTTTCTTTGTCATCTATATTTATGATAAAAGTATCCTCTTCTAATTGATTTTCTGCTATTTTAAATTTCGCATCGGCATAGGCGTCGAGTTTATACTGATACCTGTCAAGATGATCTGGTGTAATATTTAATAAAATAGAAATATCAGGTCTGAATTTCAGAATGCCATCGAGCTGAAAACTGCTAAGTTCAAGCACATAAACAGGCTTAGGATCTTGTGCCACCATAGCAGCGAAACTTAAACCAATATTTCCACCTAAACCCACATCGAGTCCACCTGTTTTTAGCAAATGATAAATCAATCTGGTGGTTGTTGTTTTTCCATTTGTACCGGTAATGCCAATAATGAAAGATTGGGTGTACCAGGAAGCAAACTCAATTTCAGAAACGATGGTTTTACCTGATTCCCTTAATTGTTTAACTACGGGAACATTATCAGGTATTCCAGGACTTTTTACGACAATATCAGCGGTCATCAAGCGCAATAAGTTATGAGAACCCATTTCGAAAGGAATATCATTTTGCTTTAACACTTGAAGGTAATGATCGGAAATAGAACCTTTTTCAGATAAAAAGACTTCCCATCCTTGTTTTTTACCAAGAATGGCCGCACCGACACCACTTTCACCTCCCCCTAAAATGAGTAATCGCTTTCCTTGAATCATCGCTACCTTATTTTTAGAGTTATGAGGGTGAACACGGCCAATAAGACACCTACCAACCAAAAACGGGTTACTATTTTCACCTCATGAATTCCCTTTTTCTGGAAATGATGATGTATGGGCGACATTAAAAAAATACGTTTTCCCTCTCCATATTTCTTTTTAGTATATTTAAAATAAGCGACCTGAATAATCACAGATAGACTTTCAATAACAAAAACACCGCATAAAACTGGTAATATCAATTCCTTACGTAAAATTATTGCTAAAGCCCCTATGATTCCGCCCAAAGTCAAACTCCCTGTATCGCCCATAAATATTTGAGCAGGAAAACTATTATACCATAAAAAACCAAGACAAGCACCGAGTAAAGCACCCGTAAAAATAAGCAGTTCCCCTGATCCTGGAAGATGAAGGATATTTAGATAATTGGCAGCAATGGCATTTCCAGAAACATAAGCGAATATGCCTAAGGTCATGGCAATAATCCCAGAAACGCCTGTAGCGAGACCATCTAAACCATCGGTTAAATTTGCTGCATTGGACACACCAGTGACAATGAAGATAACGACTGGGATGAAAATCAACCAAATCCAATATTTGTTTGCCTGCGCCTTAATGGGAATTAAAGCGGCATAATTAAGTTGATTACCCTTCATAAAGGGAATATTTGTTAGGGTTGTTTTATAATCCGCCTTTTCTGAAATGCCCTGATTGGTTTGGGTATAAATATAATCACCTACCCTATCCTGATCGTTCAGACCCAACAATACGGCATCTTCAGTGTCCATACGAACTACAATTTCGTCGCTTCCAAGCATCATGAGCGCAATGATAAGCCCTAAACCAATCTGTCCTGCAATTTTAAATTTACCCTTTAAACCCTGCTTATCTTTTTTAAAGACCTTGATATAATCATCTATAAAGCCAATGACGCCCATCCAGGTCGTTGCAATGATCATCATAATAATGTAGATATTATCCAGTCGGCTAACCAATAAAGTAGGAATTAAAATGGCGAGAATAATAATAATTCCGCCCATGGTAGGTGTGCCTTGCTTTTGAATTTGACCTTGTAACCCCAAGTCGCGAATAGACTCACCAATTTGCAATTTCCGTAAATAATTAATAATTGCGCCACCGAAAACAAGGGAGATTAGCAATGAAAAAATGACCGCAAGTCCAGCACGGAAAGTAATATATTGGAAAAGACCCGCCCCTGGAAAGTGTCCACTATAACGATTCAGCCATTCGAAAAGGTCAACTAACATAGCGTATTAATTATTTAAGTCTTTAAAATCACCTAATAAAGTTTCGCGAAGGACAGCCTTGTCATCAAAAGGATATCGAACGCCCGATATTTCCTGATAAGGTTCATGACCTTTCCCAGCCACTAACAGAATATCTCCATTTTTAACTAAATGACAAGCGGTTCGAATCGCTTCACGCCGATCGGTTATTTGCAGCGTGCTCTTTAATTGTTCCGAGGAAAGTCCGGCAGCCATTTCATTTATAATGGCTACCGGTTCCTCTGTTCTGGGATTATCTGAAGTCAATATTATTAAATGGCTCCAATCGGCAGCAACTTTTGCCATTTTAGGTCTTTTTTCGCGATCTCTGTCACCACCACAACCAATAACGGTAAGTATATTTACGCTTTGTGGTTTCATTTTATGAATGGTTTCCAAGACTTTAAGCAAGGCATCTGGTGTATGTGCATAATCAACAATCGCCATTACGTTAGTCTGAGGAACCTTAAAATAATCGAATCTTCCGGCGGCGGCGGTTAAACCGCTCAACTTTGTTCTAAGTAAGGTATCTTCTATACCAATCAGAGAAGCGGTAGCATAAACAGCCGTTAAATTATAGGCATTAAATTCACCCATAAGTCTGGTAAACATCTCTTTACCGTTTATCTCTATATGCAAACCCTCCAAACCATTCGTTATCAGGCGAGTTTTAAAAGAAGCCATTCTTTTTAACGCATAGGTATGAATATCGGCTTTGGTATTTTGAACCATAACCATTCCCCTTTTGTCATCAATATTTACTAAAGCGAAAGCATTTTTGGGCAAGTCGTCAAAAAATTGCTTTTTAGCTTTTAGATAATGGTCAAAAGTTCCGTGATAATCTAAATGATCGTGTGTAATATTAGTAAAAATAGCCCCCTTAAACTGAATACCCGCAATTCTGTGCTGGTGAATGGCATGGGAACTTACCTCCATGAAAACATATTGACAACCCAAGGCAAGCATTTCAGAAAATAGACCTTGCAATTGAGCGGCATCCGGGGTGGTATGCGTAGCTGGAATAATCTTATCAGCTATTTTAACTTCAATGGTTGAAATTAATCCGCAAGTATAACCTAAAGAGGTAAACAGGTCAAAAAGCAAGGTTGCTGTGGTAGTTTTTCCGTTTGTACCTGTAACTCCAACAACGTTGAGCCCCCGGGTCGGATAATCATACCAGGCAGACATCAACCAACCAAAGGAGTAGCCTGCATTTTCAACTATCACGACACATATATCATCGGGAATATTTACGTCACAATATTCACAAACAATACAAGTTGCACCTTGTGAGACTGCATTTTGAATAAACTGATGACCATTGGTTTGAACACCCTTTATTGCAACGAAAACAGACCCTGCAACCACACGACGTGAATCGGCAGTTATCCCTGTAACAGAGATATTTGTATGACCGCTTTGAATGCGATGAGGCTGGGAGATCAGTAGATTCTGTAATTCTTTCATCGTAGCATCAGGTGAATCGTTTGACCATTTGTTTTCGTACCCGGTTGCACGGATTGATGAACCACCTTTCCTACCCCTTCGATAGACACCTTTAATCCCTTATTTTCCAATAAATAGATCGCGTCCTTTAATCCGGCACCTAAGACGGAAGGGACTTTATGCTGCTGAATATTTGGTTTTTTTACATCGAGATGATTTTCATTTCCCTTTAATACCGTCCAGTTTGAGTCGAAGAGACCTTCAAACGGAAGATCTAAAAAGGAG
>JBILDL010000405.1:0-2990 GCA_044352635.1 Saprospiraceae bacterium
CCGCGGATCTGTTTGTTCCATCAAAAATCTGGTGTCTGCAACTTGTTCCAGAAGCGGCAATGATAACCTCCTTTTCGTTTTTGCGAATTTCAGGAAAAAGCACCAATTCCCCAATTTTCATGCTCAAATCATAGTGTTCCTTTTCGTAACCAAACGACCCTGCCATGCCACAACAACCCGTTGGAAGCACTTCTACCTGATAATTTTCAGGCAAATTCAGGCAAAAAGCGACATCACTTTGCGACGCTAATGCCTTTTGATGACAATGCCCATGTAATTTTACTTTAGCTTTCTCCTTTGTAAAACTTTCCTGCGTGATATTTCCCCTTTCAACTTCCCTGGCGATAAACTCTTCCAGCAAAAAAACATGATTTTTGACGCTATTGGCAACATTTTTCCATTTTTCCTGCACTAACCTTGGATATTCATCTCTAAAACTAAGCACAGCAGAAGGCTCAATACCAATAAGTGGGATAAATTCAGAAACTTTACCACCTAAAAGAAGAAGGTTTTTCTCCGCAGATTTTTGGGCATGTTTTAATAAACCTTTTGAAATGGCTGCCCTTCCACTATCCACATGATCGGGAATTTCCACCTGATAACCTAGTCTGGTAAGCAGTAAAATAGCCTTTTTTCCTATTTCTACGTCATTAAACCGGGTAAATTCATCACAAAAAAACAAGACGTTACCCAGCATTTTTCCCTTAGGCTTAGGTTTATTTGATCTAAACCATTTCTTTAGATCGCCTTCAATGAGCGGAAGATTCCTTTTTTCAGCAATGCCCATAGCCATTTTTATGAAACGACTAAAGAAAGCATTTGAAAAGAAGAAATTGGCTAAAGAAGGAAAAAAAGAACCTATATGATTAAACAGACTGATATTTGCGATCATAAACGAACGAAAGGGAATACCTGTTTCTTTATATTTCTGATAGAGATATTCCGCTTTTAACGTGGACATATCCACATTGGAAGGACATTCAGATGAACAACCCTTGCAGGAAATGCATAAATCCATCACCTCGTCCAATTCCTTTCTATTAAAAGCACTTTGACCTTGATTTGTGCGAGTCAGAACCTCACGCAAAACATTAGCTCTTCCTCGGGTGGAATCCTTTTCATTTTTGGTAACCATATAGGAAGGGCACATAACCCCGCCAGAAACATCGTGTAATTTTCTACAATCCCCTGACCCACTGCATTTTTCAGCAGCCTTCAATATGCCTCCATGAGAAGAAAAATCGAAAATAGTCTGCCATTTCGGTTGTTCCACATCTACCAGATACCGCGTACCAGCATTCATAGGAGGCGTATCAATAATTTTGCCCGGATTAAAAATATGTTTTGGATCCCATTTATTTTTTAGTCCTTTCAATAGTTCATAATTATGGGAACCAAGCATCAGAGGAATAAATTCACCTCTTACTCTGCCATCGCCATGTTCACCGGAAAGAGACCCATTATATTTTTTAACCAATCTTGCCGACGCTTCACCAATGGCTCTGAATTCATTTAGACCATCTGTGGTTTTCAGATTTGCCAATGGTCTAATGTGTAATTCACCCGCACCGGCATGGGCGTAGTACACAGCTTCCTGGCCAAATTTTTTCATTAAATCTTGAAATTCGGCAATATAAGCTGGCAAATCAGCTAAAGCAACGGCTGTATCTTCCACAAATTCCAGGGGCTTTTTATCTCCTTTCACCAAAGAAAGAACACCAAATCCTGCCGCTCTCAACGCCATTACTTTCTGCGTATCTGGCGGATAAACGATGGGGTAAGCATAACCAAACCCCCTTTCTTTCAACACATTAATAAGGTGTTCCGCTTGTTTATTTAAGGAAACCATTTCTTTATCTCTCAACTCAATGATTAGAATAGCGGCCGGATCACCTTCAAGAAAGAATCTATTTTTTTGTTGCTCCTTATTTTCTTTGGTGCAATCCATGATAAATTTATCCATCAGTTCGCAGGCATAAGGGCCATGTTCCATGACGGTTAAAGTGGCCTCCAATGCTTCTGTCAGCGAAGTAAAATGAGCACAAAGAATGGCTTCTGCGGGAGGAGGCAAAAGATTAACGTGCAATTTTATTTCTGTAAAAAAAGCCAGCGTGCCTTCTGAACCTGCCAGCAACTCACAAAAATTAAACGGTTTCCCTCCGGGCGTAAATACCTCGGAGCGAAGCAAAAGATCTATAGCATAGCCTGTATTACGTCTATGAATTTCAGGTTTTGGAAACTGGGCTTCAATTTCTCTTCTATTTTCAGCATCATCTAATACCGAAAAAACATGCTTATATAATTCATTTTCAAGACTATCACCTTTCGTTTTTTCGTGAAACGCCTCCTTACTGAGGGGAGAAAAATGAACAGCATCGGCATTTGACAAAAATCCTTTTATTTCAAGAACATGATCTCTGGTTACGCCATATTTAATAGAAGTAGTGCCAGAGCTGTTGTTTCCTACCATTCCACCGATCATACATCGATTTGCGGTCGAAGTATTTGGTCCAAAAAAGTAACCAAATGGTTTTAGATAATGATTTAGTTCGTCGCGAATAACGCCAGGTTGCACCCTTACCCACCCTTCTTCAGCATTGAATTCCAGGATACGATTCATATATTTTGAAACATCAACCACTATACCACTACCAACACATTGTCCGGCGAGAGAAGTCCCTGCGGTTCTCGGAATTAAGGAAATACCTTGTTGGTGAGCGAACGACACCAATGTTTTAATATCCTTTTCATTTTTCGGACAAGCTACGGCCAAAGGAATTTCCCTATAAACAGACCCATCTGTTGCATAAAGAATGCGTGTAGTTTCGTCTTGAAAAAAATCACCGTCGAAATCTTTCGCAATGTCAGATAATAGCTCCCCGGGAAAATCCATATTTAAAGAATTAAATTGATATTATTACTGTAGTAAAAGCTGGTAGTGGTTTGTGACAAAGGACGTCTGGTTCGAATGTATTGCCATAAGAGTAAGG
>JBILDL010000406.1:0-2989 GCA_044352635.1 Saprospiraceae bacterium
GAATTCTGGAAGGAGATAATTGCCATTCTTCAACTAATGCCTTAGAGACCGCCGAGGCTCTGAGAACACTTAAATCCCAATTGTCAGGTAACTTTTTATTTTGTTGTATAGCGTTATCGGTGTGACCAATCACCTGAATGGTAAAAGCAGGAAAAAGCTGAAGAATTTCACTGATTTTACCTAATAAAGGCATGGCTATCGGGTCAACGGTTTGGGTAACAAAGGGTTTAAATAGCTTTTCCATAGGTATGGAAATACTACAATACAAGGTCGATTCCTCTATGATTACATTCTCGTCCGAAGTAAGTGAATCTTTGAGAATGGCACTCAATTTACCTACCGGACTATTAAATTTAGTCCAATAATTTAAAATAGACTGCGTAAAAAGAGACTGATTAGCTAATTTCGTTTCAAGAGAGTCAATATTATCAGAAAGGAAATTTTGATTGAAGGAAGAATTTTTATTCAACCTATCAATATCATTTTGTAAAGAGTCCAGCCTATCCAAATACACCTTTTGAACCGATTCATACGCAGCAATGGAACCTTGTTTCTTATAATTGTCCAGTGTAAGTGAATAATTAAAAGTCCGTTGATCCACCAACTGAGAATCTAATTTTATAAGCTCATTTTTGTATTTATCTTCCAATAAAAGAACATCTTTTTTTGGAATGCCGCAAGAAAATAAAAACAACGAAAAAAATATAAAAAAGAAAATAAGCTTCATATTTTCAATATGTTTTTTTAAAAATATTAGGTAAAACCAAACTTAGAACTTCATTCTAATCTAATCTGAAATTGGCAGAACCTAACATACCCAGATCAGCGTAAACGGCCACTCTGTAAAACCCGGGTTTCAGTTTGTCCTCCATATTATGAGAAAAAGACAATCTTTGGTTACTCGTTATATTAACTTCTTTACCAGAAACGGCATTTAAAGCCATGGTTTGTCCATTCACCACAATATTTTTATTGATATTAGACCCAGGAACTGGAACGCCATTATCGTCAGTTATAGCCATATAAATGGTACGAATGCCTTGATATTCGTCGGGAATGGAGGTTAAGTCAAAATTAACCACAATACGACGTGCTTTGTTCGATTTAGCTGTTAATTTCGATTTAGGAGTCTCTACTTCTACCTGGAAAGCCGATGCCTTAAAATTATTTAAAGTAAGTTTCTTTACCTCCTCCTGCATTGTTCTATTCAAATTGGCCAAAGCCGCTTTATCCTTATTCGCTTCATTCAGATTAGAAGTTAAGGACGTGTTTTCCACTTTCAAGTTATCATTTTCTTCTTGCAGTGCCGAAATAGATTCCTCAAGTTCCGCTTTAACGGCTAACAACTGAAGAATTTCCGCCCTGAGACTATTTGCCTCTTTTGCACTATTTTTTTTGTACAAACTAAGCGTTTTTATTTTCGAGGTCAACTCATTTTTAGCTTCATTCAAAGAACCTTGTAAAGACTGATTTTCCTCTGATAATGCAGCAAAATTAGAGCTCAATGATTCAACCTGGGAAACCAGTGAATCTCTCAGGGAGATTAACTCCTTATTTTCAGACTGATATGCGATATTTTCCTTTGTTATAACGTTATTTTCCTGTTTCTTGAAAAACGCCCAATAGCTCGTACCTGCTAACGAGATAAGTAAAACGATAATAATAGCTATTAAATTCCTTTCTCTGCTGGTATAAGCATTGGAATTTTCCTGGTAAAATGGATCTTTTTGCATCTAAAAATATTTAAATATATTAATGCAAAGTTGATATTTTTTTTGTCAAATTGATAGGAATTACATTAAAAATTTAATAAAAGGACATAAATAGTAGTATTACTTTAGTAAATTTATTTATTAATTTACAAAACTTGAAAAAAATGAAAAGAAAACGGTTACTATTCCTTTCCATTTGTACCCTTCTGTTTTTTACTAACTATAAATTACAGGCACAGTACAAAATTACGGGAAGTATTACAGATGAAAGAACGAGTGAAACGCTGATGTTCGCGAATATTATTATTCAGAACGCTTCAAAGGGTACAGTTACTGATCTGGATGGTAAATTTACCCTCGATATTGATGATAACAGCGAGGTAACTTTAGTCGTTAGTTCTATTGGTTATCTGAGCCAATTAGTTAAAGCGGGGCCTTCTAATAACGTGTTGAACATCAAATTACGCGAAGATGCGACCAATCTCGAAGAGGTGGTTATCACTGGTTTGGCTTCTTCCGTAAAAAGGTCGAATCTGGCGAATGCCGTCGGTTCTGTTTCTGCTAAAGAATTAGTTGGTACTACTACTATTCAAACCACAGATGGCGCCTTATACGGTAAGGTGGCTGGTGTTACGGTTCGTTCCAATGGTGGTGCACCAGGGGGTGGATTATCCATTCAATTACGTGGTATTTCAAGTCTTGCCGGGGCATCACAACCCTTGATTATTCTTGACGGTGTGTACGCAAGTAATGCAACCCAGAGAAGTGGTCGTGCGACCGTAAGTGGAGCTGGTGGCTCAAATCAAGATGATGGTGCAAACCGTCTTGCCGATTTAAATCCTGCGGATATTGAGAATATTGAGATTTTAAAAGGTCCTTCTGCCGCGGCCATTTATGGTACCAGAGCCAATGCGGGGGTAATCATTATTACCACTAAAAGAGGTGCGGAAGGAAAAACTAAAATTAGTTTTTCACAAGACATTGGCGACGCGTCACCTCTAAGACTTCTTGGCACCGATGTTTGGAGCGAAGCTAAGATCAATACCTTTTTTCCCGTCGCAAGACGTCCTATTGAATTAGAACGTTTCAGACAAGGTGTTACCGTTAATTACGAAGATTATTTTTATGATAATCCAGCCATTTTGAGTAACTCAAGATTAACCGTTTCCGGTGGCGATGAAAAAACAAAGTTTTATATTTCTGGTAATGTGACGGCTGAAGATGGAACGGTAAAAAACACTGGATTTGAAAGATATTCTATCAGAGCCAATGTGGAT
>JBILDL010000037.1:0-10115 GCA_044352635.1 Saprospiraceae bacterium
CGTTCATGATATCATAAACATTTAAATCTTGTGCTCTTATTACTTTAGCTGTTGGTAGATTCCTTCCTGATAAATACACAACTTTGTCATGCTCAGGAGTAACCAAAATTGATTTTTTCTCTGAAATTTTTAGGTTCTGAAGTATATCCAGGAAAGCCTTCGTTTTCGGGTTTTCAAAAGTGAAATCCTCAATTATTACGATTGAACCTGAAGCCGCCTTTGTACTTAATGCAGATACTCTGGCTAGCTTTCTTACCTTCTTGTTCAACTTCTGTTCGTAATCTCTTGGTACAGGGCCAAATATACGACCACCACCATGATATAACGGGTTCTTGATATCTCCCTTACGAGATCCACCCGTACCCTTTTGCTTATGTAGTTTACGGGTAGAACCCGCAATTTCACCACGACCTTTTGTTTTGTGCGTTCCTTGACGCTGATTCGCCAGGTAAGCTTTAACAGCTAAATAAATGACGTGATTGTTAGGTTCTACACCAAATATCGCATCTGGTAATTCAACCTCTCTACCGGTCTCCTGGCCATTTATATTATGAATAACTAATTTCATGCTAATAATATTAATCCTTAAGGACAGTCAAAAATTACTTTTTCTCCAAAATAACAGTAGAACCATTGTGACCAGGAATAGCTCCCTTCACAAGAATTAAATTCTTATCTGCGAATATCTTAACTACGCGAAGATTCTTGATTTTAATTCGGTCGTTACCGTCACGTCCTGCCATTCGCATTCCCTTGAATACACGAGATGGATAAGAAGAAGCACCGATTGAACCTGGGGCACGCTGCCTGTTGTGCTGACCGTGTGTAGCATCATTTACACCCGCGAAAGCATGTCTTTTAACAACTCCCTGGAAACCTTTACCTCTGGATTGACCTATGGCATTGATAGAATCTCCTTCACTGAAAATTTCATCTACAGTAATAGCATCTCCAATAGACTTACTCACTGCATTGAAATCTCTGAACTCGATAACATTAGACTTTGGAGTCGTGTTCGCTGCTTCAAAGTGACCTTTGAGCGCTTTGGTAGTGTTCTTTACTCTGGCTTCGCCGAAACCTAACTGTAAAGCATTATAACCATCTGTATCAGATGTTTTTATTTGGGTAACAACACATGGGCCTGTTTCAATAACAGTGCATGCAATATTACGGCCAGTACTATCATAGATACTGGTCATGCCTATTTTTTTTCCTATTAATCCGTTCATCAGACTTTTATTTTAATCTAAATACATCACTGCTAAATATTGGGCAATGAAAATAGACTACGTCAATTTAACTTGAATATCCACACCACTCGGCAATTCCAACTTGGATAAAGCATCCACAGTCTTTTGCGTTGGAGTATAAATTTCAATCATTCGTTTGTGCGTTCTCAATTGGAACTGCTCACGAGATTTCTTATTGACGTGCGGTGAACGGAGCACAGTAAATATTTTTTTCTCTGTGGGCAGCGGAATCGGGCCAGTTACGATGGCACCACTATTGCGAACAGTTTTTACAATTTTCTCCGTCGATTTATCTACGAGATTATGGTCGTAGGAACGAAGTTTGATTCTAATCTTCTGATTCATGCCTTTTAAAGCTAGTTTATGTCAAAAAAATTAAGCGTTCAGGTACATTTACCTGTATGCAAATTACACTCTTATTATTCAGGCAAAGGGATTAACCCTTTGCCTTTTCAATAATTTCTTTTGATACACCTGATGGTGCCTCACTGTAGTGAGCAAATTCCATAGAAGAAGTGGCTCTACCAGAAGTGATTGTACGAAGTTGAGTAACATAGCCAAACATTTCAGATAATGGAACTTCCGCTGCAATACTTACAGCACCTGGTCTTGGTTCCTGACCCTTTGGCATACCTCTTCTTCTATTCAAGTCACCGATGACCGGACCTACATAATCCTCTGGTGTTACTACCTCTAGTTTCATGATCGGCTCCATCAAAACAGGTCCTGCCTTAGATGCAGCTGCTCTAAATCCTTCCTTTGCACATAGTTCAAAAGCTATTGGCTTAGAATCCACTGCGTGCATAGAACCATCATAAACCCTAACTTTCATACTATCTAAGGAATAGCCTGCGAGTACACCATTATCCATCATAGCTTTGAAGCCGTCAGATATTGGTTTGATATAATTTTTATCGATAGATCCACCTACAATATCCCACTGGAACTGTAAACGTGTTTTACCTGATTTGAAGTCGTCTGAATCCAAGAAAGTTTCATCAGCTGGTCCCAGTTCAAATTCCATATCGGCAAATAAACCTGATCCACCCGTCTGTTTCTTCAAACGCTCTCTGTGGCTAACCGTTTTAGTTAAAGTTTCTTTGTAATTTACCTGAGGAGCTCCCTGGTTACATTCAACTTTAAATTCACGACGCAAACGATCCACAATGATTTCAAGGTGTAACTCACCCATTCCACTGATTACCGTTTGATTGGTATCTTCATCATATCTAACTCTGAAAGTTGGATCCTCCTCAGCTAATTTAGCTAAAGACATACCTAACTTGTCTAAATCTTTCTGTGTTTTTGGCTCAATAGCAATGGCGATAACGGGTTCCGGGAAAACCATGCTCTCCAAAACAATCTGTTTATTCAAGTCACAAAGTGTATCCCCTGTGCGGATATCTTTAAATCCAACCGCAGCAGCAATATCACCTGCCTCTACTCTATCGATAGGATTTTGCTTATTTGCATGCATTTGATACAAACGTGAAATCCTCTCTTTATTACCAGACCTTGTATTCATCACATAAGAACCAGCGTCAAGTGCACCAGAGTAAACTCTCATGAAGGCTAAACGACCTACAAAAGGATCTGTAGCAATTTTGAACGCAAGCGCTGCGAATGGTTCAGAAACCGAAGGTTTACGATATATTTCTTCATCTGTGTCAGGATCAATACCTTTCACAGCTTCTATATCAAGAGGTGAAGGCATGAAAGCACATACAGCATCAAGTAATGCTTGAACTCCTTTATTTTTGAATGCCGAACCACACATCATCGGAACGAACTTCAAATCACAAACCGCCTGACGGATTGCCATTCTCATTTCGTCAGCTGAGATAGAATTTGGATCTTCGAAGAATTTCTCCATCAAAGTATCATCATACTCAGCTACCGCTTCTAATAACTTAGATCTCCATTCGAAAACAGTATCTACTAAATCTTCAGGAATAGGTATAACTTCGTAAGTAGAACCCTGATCGTGTTCGTTCCATACGATAGCTTGATTGGTAATCAAATCAACTACCCCTCTAAAACGCTCCTCAGCACCGATTGGCACTTGTAACGGAATAGCGGTAGAACCCAATTTAGTTTGAACGTCATTTACAACGTTAAAAAAATCAGCACCAGAACGGTCCATTTTGTTAACGAAACCAATTCTTGGAACCTTGTAATTATCTGCAAGTCTCCAGTTAGTTTCAGATTGAGGCTCTACACCACTTACTGCGCAAAACAAAAAGCAAAGACCATCAAGAACACGTAAAGATCTATTCACCTCAACAGTGAAATCTACGTGACCAGGAGTGTCAATAATGTTTAACACATATTCATTGTCTTTCCAAGACCAAGCAGACTTCGTAGCAGCAGAAGTAATAGTAATACCTCTTTCCTGCTCTTGTTCCATCCAATCCATGGTAGCAGCACCATCATGAACCTCACCAATTTTATGGCTTATACCCGTGTAGAACAAAATACGTTCTGTCGTGGTCGTTTTACCAGCATCGATGTGCGCTGCGATTCCAATATTTCTAGTATAAAGTAAATTATTAGACATTTTCGGACCTAAGATAGGTATTTATAAAATTTCGACAGATGGTTTATACACGGAAGTGAGCGAAAGCACGATTAGATTCCGCCATTCTGTGCGTATCTTCCTTTTTCTTAACAGCAGCACCCTCGCCTTTACTTGCAGCAATAACTTCAGAGGCCAGCTTTTCAGCCATTCCCTTTCCGCTTCGTTGTCTTGAAAAACGGATTAACCATTTCATTCCAATAGAAACTTTACGCTTTGCTCTAATTTCTGTTGGAATTTGGAAAGTAGCACCACCTACTCTTCTACTTCTAACTTCGACCATAGGCATGATGTTAGTAAGCGCTTTTTTCCATGTTTCATGCTCATTAGACTTAGTCTTTTCACGAACAATGTCCATAGCATCATAAAAAATACCGAATGCGGTACTCTTTTTACCTTCCCACATCAAGTTATTAACGAACTGTGTAACCAGAGTATCGTTAAAACGGGGGTCAGGCTGAATAATTCTTAGTTTTGGTTTTCTTTTTCTCATTTTGAATTAGCGGTTTCTCGCTCAGATTATTAGGACGAACCTGTGAAACATAATTACTTTTTAACCGGCTTAGGTGTTTTAGCACCATATTTAGAACGGCTTTTTTTACGGTTGTTCACACCAGCAGTATCTAGTGCGCCGCGTACGATAGTATAACGTACTCCAGGTAAATCTTTTACCCTTCCTCCGCGAATTAACACGATAGAGTGTTCTTGCAAATTGTGACCTTCACCTGGGATGTAAGCAATAACCTCAATTCCGTTTGTTAAACGAACTTTGGCTACTTTACGAAGCGCTGAATTTGGCTTCTTTGGCGTAGTCGTGTAAACTCTCGTACAAACTGCACGTTTCTGAGGACAAGAATCTAACGCTCTGGTTTTGCTCTTCTCTTTGATTTGGAGCCTGCCCTTGCGAACCAACTGATTTATAGTAGGCATACCTTCTAAAAGTTTTACTGTAAGTGGCTTGATTATTTACTTTCTATCAATAACTTGTTTTAACAAAAACCTCATTATTTCAAAAGCGAAGGCAAAGGTAAGTCTTTAATCTTATCTATCCAAAGGAATTATAGAAATTATTAAAAATACCTGTTTAATTTCTTAAAATTAATATTTGTGCTTACGTTTGATGTACCTTTTAACTCATATACCTTATAAATGTCCCAAATTACTGACATTAAATACCGCACTGATTTTACGGTTCGCGCTGCTGAAACAGATTATACCAGACAATTAACTTTACCTGGTTTATTAAGAGTTTTTCACGAAGCATCTTTGCAAAGTGTTATTAAACTAGGTCTGTCTATCTGGCATTTAGAAAAATACAATGCCTCCTGGGTTTTATTAAGAAAGGAAGTCAATCTTTATAAAATGCCCGTTTTGGGCGACTCCATTACCGTTGAAACCTTTCCCTCTGGTGCAGACAGGCATTTGACCTACAGAGATTTTAAAGCTTTTGATCAACAGGGCAACCTTCTCGCTACCGCAAGTTCTTCCTGGCTACTGATGGAATTAAAGGAAAGAAAAATGATGGCTATTCCTCCCGAATTGGTCCAATCCATCGACCGTTTCTTTCCAGATCCCTCCGATTGTCTCCCAAGACCTTCCGGTAAATTACCCTTAGTGTCAAATGCTGATTTTGAATGGAATGCTCAGGTAGGTTGGTTCGATTTAGATTTCAATTATCATCTGAACAATGTAACCTACGCTTCCTGGATGCTTAACGCACTACCAGAATCTGTTTTTAAATCTAAAACTTTATCTAATTTTCAAATAAGATATACCAAAGAAGCCTTGTTGAATGACCAAATACACTGTTCAACCCAACAGATAAATGAGTTCCAATTTAGCCACCAACTCAATAGAGTCTCCGACGGGGCAGACCTCGCCTATGGTAAAAGTAGTTGGATTTGAATCATCAATTTCATTGCATTATTGAAATTGATGAACATAACAAAACATTGCTACCCGAAAACTATTAGTTAATAGTACACTGTGTAGAGTGCGGCCAAAATGCCAAGTATTAATATTGAGCCTATAATAAATGCTGGTTTAACTTCCAACATTGATTTCTCAAAGGGTAATATCTCTTTTCTCTGAACGCTGGCCGGGGTCATCAAACTAATAATAATCATTAGGAATAAGACAATCCAAAAGGTGATAAACATTCTATCTAAAAACGGGTAAATAGGGAACATTCCTCCCGTCCAGTCTGGTAGAAACTTTAGGGTTGCTGATAATGGAATAGTTAGAATAGTACCAAATAAGGCTGCTCCTGATGTTGTTTTTTTCCAAAACAAGCCTAAAAGAAAGATCGCTAATACGCCGGGAGATAAAAAGCCTACATATTCTTGTATGAACTGATATGCCTGGTCCAGACTCCTTAAAGCGGGAGCAACAAAAGCCGCCACCGTTATAGATATGACCACAGCCCAACGTCCTGTATTAACCAACTGCTTTTCAGAAGCGTTGGTGTTTATCATCTTTTTATAGATATCCAAAGAAAATATAGTTGAAATACTATTTGCCTTGCCAGCTAAAGACGCCACTACCGCAGCCGTTAACGCAGCAAAAGCTACCCCTTTCAAACCTGAGGGCAATAAATTCATAAGGGTAGGATAAGCCTGATCAGGTTTTATAACTCCGTCCATGCTCATTTCATTTTGAAAAAGTCCATTCTCATGAAGAACAAACATAGCAATTCCAGGAATTACCACAATGAGTGGCACCAATAATTTAAGGAACGCAGCAAATAATATCCCATTTCTTGCCGTGGCTAAATCAGCTCCCAGAGCTCTTTGAACAATATATTGATTACAGCCCCAATAAGCCAGATTGTTAATCAACATACCCCCAAAAATAACACCTAGTCCAGGTAATTTATCGTAATGAGGATGTCCCTTTTCCAGAATAAGATGAAAATGACCAGGCGCTTCCTGTTTTAAAATACTCAAGCCAGCCATAAAATCCTTTCCAAATCCAAATTCCTCTGATAAAAGCGTAAGTGATAAATAGGTCGTTACCAGACCTCCAAGAATTAAAACAGCTACCTGTATGACGTCTGTGTATCCAATAACACGCATTCCCCCAATGGTTACAATAATGGAAAACAAACTGAGGGAAACGACGCAAGTCATGAATGATATATTTGCAATGGATGTAATGGCCAAAGCACCTAAATATATAATGGAAGTAAGATTTACAAACACATAGACCAACAACCAGAAAAGAGCCATAATACTGCTTACCTGCTCATTATATCGGGTAGCAAGAAATTGAGGCATGGTATAAATCCTGTTTTTTAAAAACATAGGTATAAAAAACAGGGCAACAATAATTAATACCAGACCTGACATCCATTCATAAGAAGATATAGCCAGTCCTATGGCAAAACCAGAGCCTGACATACCGATAAAATGCTCCGCCGAAATATTAGAAGCAATTAACGAGGCACCAATGGCCCACCATGTTAATGAACCTTCCGCAAGGAAAAATTCCTGGGCCGTTTCACTCTTTGCCGTCTTTCGTTTGTAAATCCAAATTCCATAAGCTGCAACCAGGATGAAATAAAGAAAAAATACTAAATAATCAGCTAGTTGCAGGGTATTCATCTAATTAAAATTTCAGGGTTTCCGGTAAATATTTCTTCAGTAAGTTAGTGTAATATGGGCGTAATTCATCCCAATTTGGTGGCTCCGGATTTTTAGAATACAGGTCGTATGGGTTAAATAATTTCACCCACGGCAACATCGCTTTATCATGATCATCGAGCAAATATTCATAGGCACCTTCTCTATGCCAGGCATAAAAAGAGTGATATCTAAGCATGTAAAGACCTTCTTCCGGAATATAATTTTTCATTATCTGATAAATATATTCATCATGCCCCCATGACATATCCACATTTCTCAATCCACAATTTTTTTCATACACGCCTAGCTCAGAATTATATCTGGCATCAGTAAAATCAACATTTTCTGAAAAAAATTCTGGATAAACTATTTTATCAGAGTATGCACAACCTACAGGGAAAGTATCTCCAACTACAGCCCACTGAGGCTCACCAAAAAGACAAAGAACTTTACCCATATCATGCATAAGTCCGACTAAAACCATCCAATCGGGATGACCATCGCGACGAATCGCTTCTGAAGTCTGTAATAGGTGCTGAAATTGATCTAAATCTGTATCTGGATCAGAATCATCTACCAATTGATTTAAAAAATCAAAAGCATCCCACACGGACATTTCCTTTCTACTAAAAGAAAGGTATTCCTTTTGTTTTTCCTTTACAAAGGCAAACGATTGGTGTGTATGATTTAATTTGTAAAATTCCTTCACTGTATCTCTTGCCGGCTCCTCATAATTGCGGTATGCTTCTGTCGCTTTCGAGGTTGCAATATCCTCTGGATTAGGATAACGTCTTAAAAGGTCGTCTTCCCATTCATCCAAACTCGCCAAAGGCTGATTTTGATTCTCTATAACATGCGTCATATTCGTAGATTTATTAAAACAAGATAACAAAAATATTTATTTATTGAAAATTTTTCCACATTTTACTTTCCATAGGCTTGATAGTTCTCTCATTATATTTTGCGTCCAGCTTTTTATTATAATAACGGGAAATTTCACCGGCCACCTGGAAATATATCAATTGACCGATAGGCATACCCGCGTAAACCCTAACCGGTTGGGTACAAGAAATTTCAAGGGTCCAGTGATTGCAAAATCCGACATCACCCTTTCCTGCCGTAGCATGAATGTCTATCCCGAGACGACCAACGCTTGATTTTCCCTCAAGAAAAGGCACTGTATTATGCGTTTCTGTATATTCTAAGGTTGAACCAAGATATAATACGCCAGGTTTTAAAATGATACCCTCCTCCGGAATTTCAAACTGAGTAATTTCATTGGGTAGTTTAGCGTCAAGCACCTCCGCCGTATAATTTGCCAGGTACTTTGAAAGGTGCACATCATAGGAATTGGTACCCAGGCAGGCAGGATCAAAGGGTTCAATAATAATTTCGCCTGTCGAAATAGCTTGTTGTATCATAACGTCGCTTAGAATCATTTTCTAGTTTTTTAGGGTATCCTGAAGAGTTAATATTTTCAAATCTTCTGTTGTCAATATTTTATTTACCAATGATTTAGGGGAAAAATACACGATTAATTCCTCTCCTGGAATAATATCCATGTAATTTTCTGAGAAGAAACCTTCCATCTCCGGAAAATCGAGATAAACATTTTTTGCTAGTTTAGCAGCTGTCAATTTTAAGATATAGACCAATCCATTATTTTCAATAGTACATTCAAGGCCATGATTATTGGGTAAATCGAGCTCTTTCACTGGCGTAAAATAATGAAGATCGCGAGCATGCACTTTATTATTCGTATCAACTGCCAATAATTCTAATAACAGGCGTTTTGCGTTCTGTCCCTTTGGAATCCATTCGTTGAGCTGAAGAATAGCCAATTCCTTAGAAGTATTTGAAGGGGTAATGAAGGGGAATTCCTTAGATTGGAGGGGATTCCCGTCAAAATCAAACAGATTAATTTTTAATGTTAAGGAATCGGTACTAATTTTATCAGATACTGCACGTATTTCCAGGTGTTTGTTATGCTGTCTAACGCTAACGAGGAGGGGTGAAAAAGCAGCTTTAACAAAATAGTGCATAGCCTTCCAACGCTGAAAATAATCCATTCCCGACCAGGAGGCTACAGGCCAGCAATCGTTTAATTGCCAATAGAGAGAGCCCATATTATAAGGCATAGCTTGCCTGTGCGCTTCAATAGCTGTTCGAATACCCTCGGCTTGCAATAATTGGCCAACATAGAGGAAGTGAGCAAAATTTTCAGGAATCTGATAATGATCCTCCATGTATTTTTTAATTCTCATATTCCCTATCCCACTTCTTTGATGGGCAGCCATAACCTCTGAGGTAATATCCCAATCTTCAGGAATAGTGTAAGAAGCGACGGTTCTCCATTCCGGAAAGGACTGGAAGCCATATTCACTCATAAACCGGCCTATGTATTTGTAGAAATCATCGAAAGGGTGTTGTTCATGCCACACTCCCCAATAGTGAATATCTCCTGCTGGCGTATTTTTAGAAGCATGATCACCTTCTTTATAGTAAGGTGATGAGGGCCAGTAAAAAGAATCTCCATGATACTGTTGGACCATTTCTGGTAACAATTTATGAAAAACATCTTCATAGGCTTTCCAGATCAGCTTTCTTTTCTCAGATCCATATTTTTGTTTCCAGCCCCACCCTTTAAATTCTTTGTACTGAGACCAG
>JBILDL010000407.1:0-2987 GCA_044352635.1 Saprospiraceae bacterium
CTTTCCGAAAACCTTTCAATGCTGGCTTTTCCGATACCAAATGCGCTCAAAATGCCGGCATCGTAGGGGATCAAAACGGTATTTATGCCCAATAAGTCAGCCATTGCACAAGCATGTAAACCACCGGCACCACCAAAGCCAAGTAAGGGATAATCCCTTGGATTAAAGCCCTTAGATAAGGAAATAGACCGAATGGCGTCGGCCATTTTTTCATTTCCAATTCTTTCCAAACCTTTTAAAACATCAATAGGATCGTGTTTAATTTCATAAAATGAATCCAGGTCATTTAAAAGCTGAAGGAATTTTTCCTTCGCTTTTTCGATAAAAATGGGAATGGAGAAACAAAAAGGATCCATTTTTCCCAATAAAATATTTACATCACTCAGTGTCAGAGGCCCTCCAGCCCCATAGCAAGCCGGTCCAGGAAAAGCACCGGCACTTTTAGGTCCAACCTGAAGTCTTCCATTATCAAAAAAACAAATGGATCCACCTCCGGCAGCGACTGTTTCAATGGCCAGAACGGGACTTTGAAGTTCGAGTTCATCCAAAGTAGTGCTATACCGATAATCATATTGCCCGTCAAATCGGGCAGTATCCGTGCTCGTTCCGCCCATATCCAGTGTCAATGTTTTATTGAAACCTGAGCGTTTAGCCAGGGTCGAGGCACCAACAATACCGCCGGCAGGGCCACTCAATAAACTATCCTTTGGATGAAAAAGGGCGAGAGGAACCAATGCACCATCACTCGTCATTATTTGTAAAGTACTTTCATTGCTTCCAAGCAGCAAAGTACTTTCAATGCCTTTTAAATAGGACATCAATAAGGGTTTCAAATAGGCATCAATCAGCGCTGTATGCATCCTCGGCAACCATTTTAAGGCTGAACTCAAGGCTGAGGAACGCGAAACATGCAGAAAACCTGCATCCAATAATTCCTTTTCCATTTTTTCTTCGTGGAGCGTCATTTTATAGGCATGGAGGAAAGAAATGGCCACGGATTTATGTTTCGAACCTTTCAGAAGGCTCAGAATTTTATGTATTTCCTCCTCCGACAGCGCAGTAATAACCTGACCATCAGCAGATAGTCTTTCATCCACCTCAATTACCCGGGTAAATGGTAGCCAGGGACTGGGTATATCCAATTGAAACAGGTGGGGTCTTTGTTGCGTTCCAATAATGGGTAAATCAGCAAAACCTTTCGTCACTAAAAGGACAACATCGGCGCCATTTTGCTCTAATAAGGCATTTGTCCCTTTTGTGAATCCCAATCGCAACTGAATAGGCGGCAACAAATCTCTTAGCTTAGACTGAGTAACTAAGCGCATAGCTAAAACAGGCGCCTCTTCCCTTGCGGTAATTTCAAACTCAGTACCCTCAATAACTGTTTGTGAGATATTATTCAAAAGGGTAATTTCACCTTTTGCAAGACGAGTACCTGTAATCTGATGATATCCCAAATGAGGAAATGAAGGAAAGCACAGCTCGTAGCCTTCGAAAATATCTGACTTAACTTGCCACTGTTCACTAATAAGCAAGGTTTTATCAGTTACCAAAGCCTTTACTTTTCCGCGTAGAACTGCAGTACTCAGTACTTTAAGTCTGGTTTCAATTCCCTCCGGACTGGTGGCCAGACAGTCTGTAAATGTTCCTCCGGTATCAATCCAGATTTTCCAATGTTTCATTTGACGCTTAGACCTAATTAAATAGCTAAAAAACAAAGCTAAAAAGAACCTGGGTATTCTTTCCTTTTAATTAGGTTGTATATTTACACAAAAAAGGAGGATGTCTGAATCTGCTCATGAAATGGTACCTGATAATGTTTTGCCTTGGTGGGAAAGTGCTTGTCAATATGACCAGGATGAGGATATTTATCATGCGGTGAAATTATTCCGACGCATAATTAAAGAAAATCCGGCGTGGATACCTCCCTATCTTCGACTCATTAACATTTATCTTCGCAGATCTGAGTGGAAACAAGTGTATGCATTTAGTAAAAGAGTATTATCCTTAGATGCTACGTTAAAAGATATATGGTGGTATTTAGGTATTTCCGCTGAAAAAACGGGAAAATCAATCATATCTAAAAGAGTTTGGACAAAATTCGGCTTATTGGAAAAGACGAAGGAGCTCATTTGCCTTAGAATCAAATATGATAGCAGAGCTGAATTGATCTGGGCGTTGACGTGCGGACCAGCCAAGGCGCAAATTATAAATATTCCCTACCCAACCAGTAGATTATGTCATCAGGATATCGTATATTACCATAGGATTTCAACTGATTACCAAGTGGTAGGAAAAGTGAAACATCCTATTTATGCTATTCTTTCAAAACAAAAGACTTCCTATTTCAACACGTACTCCTGTATGTTGAGGGAAACGGAAGAAAAAGACCTTAAAAAATTGGAAAACTTGTGTCATCAAGCTGGTTTAGGCTTTGAAATTTGGTCTAACAGTACTCGTGCGATAGATATGAAAGAGGAAGAACTTAAAAAGGAATTTTATTTTATGGATAATAATTTAAATGAAGGTGAATTTTTAATTAGTATTGCGGCAAGAAGGGAAGACCAGGTGAGAGAGATATTACAAACATGGGAAATTATTACCCTTAAAACATTTACAGATTTCAAGACCCATGAAAACACGGGGAATATTATTTGGTAATAAATGAAAATGAAGCAGATTGTCATTGTAGGAGCAGGAGTTTCCGGTTTAGTAGCCGCCATTCATTGCGAAGCAGCAGGTTTTAGCCCTGTTTTAATTGACGCTGATAAGAAAATCGGTGGAAGGACGCAGTCCAATGAATATGAAAACTTTATTTTAGACAAAGGATTTCAAGTTTTATTAACTGAATATGAATTCGTCAAAAAGTATCTCGATTTAAAATCTTTACATTTAAAATACTTCAGTCCGGGTGCATTTGTGTTCAGCAAAAAGAAAGATTACGAAATTTCCGATCCATTCAGAGAATGGTGGAAGCTACCGGAAAT
>JBILDL010000038.1:0-10073 GCA_044352635.1 Saprospiraceae bacterium
AATTTTAAGCTTTAATTCATTCAACAAATTCACGATAGAAACCTGTCTTTCAACATCTAAACTTGCCAGTGATTCATCTAATATTAGTAAACTTGGATTCACACAAATAGCTCTGGCAATGGCTATCCTCTGCTGTTCACCGCCGGAACATTCCTGAGGGAATTTGGATAAAAATGATTCATCCAAACCAACTAAATCTAAAATTTCTATAAGATTTTGCCTTCCTAACAAATGTTTATTTTTTAAAGTCTTCAGAGAAGAAATTAATGTTTCGTCCACACGAAATTTAGGATTTAGAGATAGAAAAGGATTCTGAAAAATCATTTGCCCTTTATCCTTTGGATTAGTGAAAACGATTGCACCCTCATATTTTGGAATCAGACCACAGATTAATTTAGCCAATGTACTTTTTCCTGAGCCAGAAACCCCAATTACGCCAACGCATTCTCCCTTTTTGATGGTTAGATTAATATTTGACAAAGCTGCAAAATAAGTTGGACTAAACCAGCCTTTTTTAAAAACTACAGATACATTTTTAATACTTAATAAAATTTCTTTACTATCATCCACTTTATTTTGTTCAGTGGGTTTTAACTGATATGGAGAGATATAATCAACTTTTTTACCCTTATCTAAATAAATCAATTTATTCGTCCATTTTGAAATAAGATGAACATCATGACTTATAATAAGAACACCTGCCTGAATGCTATCTGCCAGGGTAAAGAGTAATGTAAGAACTTGGTGCTGAAGGATTGGATCAAGTGCCGTTGTGGGTTCATCAGCTAAAATAAGAGATGGCTTTTGAATTAGGGCCATTGCAATCGTTATTCGCTGTAATTGTCCTCCAGATAATTCATGTGGATATGAATTAAAAATTCTGGCAGCATCAAATAAACCTACTTTTTCAAGCCAATCTATACATTGGTCATATTTCTCTCTTTTAGTGGACAATTTACTTACCAGATTGACCACTTCAAGTAATTGATTTCCACAAGTAATCAGGGGATTAAGATTTAATTGTGCGTTTTGCGGAATAAATGAGACTACTTTAGCATCACCCATTTTATGAAAAATAATTGGATTATTTTGTGATATAAATAGGTTTTCTGGAAGTATATCCAGAATAGCTTTCATGGTAATGCTCTTTCCAGATCCCGAATGACCAACTAATCCAACTCTTTCATTTTGAGAAATGGTAAAAGATAAAGGGTGTAAAAGAAGTAGATTTTCTTTATCCTTCTTACGAAAAATACATAAATTATCGATGGTTAAAATGGGGGAAACTGCTTCGTTTTTCACAATGATCCCCATACTTATTCAATAATTATTTTACCGTTCTTAAAAATGACATTAACTGATTTCTTTTGAGTCAGCATTTCATTAAATTCCATACCAAAGAAAGATGATCTCCAACCATTAGCAAAACCAGCATGCAAATTGTCATTTTGTCTCATGAGCTTTAACATGTTTTTAGGGAATGCAATGGAGGCTGAAATACCATTTTCCATGCAATAATATTTAATAACACCGTAGATTAGATCAATTATCGCCTCCTCCCTTAAGTCTTCTTCAGGCTCCTTACCAATTTTAGAAAGTAATAATAATTCATTTTCCCTAGGCTTTTCCCTATAAAAATCATCAAACAATTTCCAATAATCGTTTGAAATGTTGATTGGAAACCTTCTATTATCTTTGAAATAATTTTTTCCAGATTTAATACCTTTTACAAGAGTATGTATATATTTTGCAGGAATAACCATATCCTTATTTACATTCCTCTCTTTTGCCACATTTTCCCTCCAGATCATCAACCTAAGATAAAATATTCTTTCATTTAAAGAAAGTGAATAAATCATAGGATTGCTGACTACTTCACTTTCGACCAATTTAGCATAAGTACTTACTAATTCAAGTTGCTTAAACTCTTCCTGTGCCCAGGATAATCTGTTATTTTGTATTAGTCTTTCCGTCAACCGTTCATATAACTCGATAAGAGGCAATACATCATCTAATGCATATTGCAATTGATCACCCGTCAAAGGTCTATGATCCCATTGCGTAACGGTATGCGATTTGTCCAAATGATAGTTAAATTCTGTCTCAACCAATTTTTTAAAAGAAATAGGATATTTGAAATCTAAGAAAGCGGAGGCAATTTGTGTATCAAAAATATTCTTAGGAAGAATACCAAAATTTTGATAAAAACCTCGATAATCATTATCTCCGGCATGCGTAATTTTCAGAATATTTGGATTCTCAATCAATTGCAGAAAAGGTGATAAATCTGAAATAACCAAAGGATCAATAATATAATTTCCAATTTCTGAGGCTGTTTGAATGAGGCAAATCAAGGGTTTGTACCTTTTTTCACCGACAAATTCAGTGTCTATACCTATCTGTTTAACCTGCTGATGAGCGTCAGCAAATAACTTTAAATCGCTGTCATTCTCTATAAGAATGAAATTATTATTTTCTTTCACGTTTAATTTTAGCACAAGTTTTAAAAGTATAGTAAAGATACACATGAAACCGTGTTTAATAAACTAACTCTTAAAATTTATCGTTAGTTATGTGTTATGAAGTCAATTTTAACCAATTTTAAGGTCAAATTAGTCAATCTTACAAATATTTTGAAAGAGTGGATAAGGCTAAAATGGGGTATCCCCTTTTATAGATATTCAATTTTCGCCTTTTTGTTTTTTGCCTTGTTAGGGTCTTCACTTCCTGTTTTGTTTAGAAAACCCTTAGCACTTCGAGTAATTAATTCTATAGATATTGATATTATCGAGCAAGTTAATTTCTCAGGTGTTGATTTTTCATTATTCAGATCTTTTCCATTCCTTAACGTTAGATTTTCAAATTTCACCACCCTTGGAAGTAAAGCCTTAGGAAATTCAGAACTATTAAGCGTAAAATACATCGATATTGCCGTCGATATATGGTCGGTTATTGATAAGTCAAGACCCATTTATATTAGATCTATAAGATTTTATGAACCTAAACTAACATTATTAATTTCTTCCTCAGGCCAGAAAAATTATGAAATCCCTCTGGCTGAAGAATTTAATGAATCAAGAGATAGTTTTTCAACGGCCAAAGTAAATTTTAATCTGGCGCTGCAATCCATCGAAATCATCAATGGATTCTTATTACTGGAAGACGAAAATGCTAAAGTTAATATTAAGGCAAATGGTATTTCTCATAAAGGCTCAGGCGATTTAAGTACAAGTTTTTACAATTTAAAGACTAAAACGAGAGCAAGTGAGGTTAGTATTTCCATTGGTTCATCACAAATAATGGAAAAGGCAAAATTATCATTTGATGTAGATTTCAATATAGATAATATAAATAAAATATATGTTATCAAAGAAAATGATATCCAGATTAATCAACTATCATTACAGATAAAAGGATTAATAAAGAAAAATCCAACAAACTATTATTACGATTTAAATCTCTATGCACCTGATAACAAATTCAGTGAGTTAGTACAATTACTTCCTTCACTGGAAAAAACATCCTTTAGACAGTTAAAACAAATTAAAGGAGATTTCAACTTAGGTCTCAATATAAAAGGGCCATTTCAAGTATCACCAAGAGTTTATCCGAATTTTAATGGTTTTCTCCAGATTAATAACGGAAGTATTTTAGATTACTTTAATTCAGAAGGTATTTCAGATATTCAGTCCTACCTATCCATTTGTAATGACTCAAATAATTTGGAAAATCTCGAGATATATATTCCAAAAATGGAGGCTTGTATGGAAGGGAAAGATTTTAATTTAGCTCTTTATTTAAGAAACCCATTTTATAATCCTTACGTAAATGGATTTATCCGGGGGGAGCTACAACTTAGTTCTCTCCAAAAGTATCTTCCTGTATTTTCAGGCAGTGATTTAAGAGGATTAGTTACAGCAAATCTTTTTATGCAAGGCAAAATGTCAGATATAGATGATAAAAATTATGATAATGTAAAAATGGACGGGGAATTAACTTTAAAGAATTTTAAATGGACTGAATCAAATAAGTGGGCCTCAATCCAAACACTGAGTGCGGTTTTATCTCGGGAAGGTTTGACATTACCTTTGGTCAAGGGAAACTATAATGGTAATCCTTTGACTATTTCAGGAAGATTTACAAATATTCTGGCATTTTTTAGTCCATTGAAAACACTAAAAGGTTCTTTCAATGTATCTGCTGAAAAAACAAACATAGATTATTGGATAGAATCAAACGACCTGCGAAGGGAAAAAACAACTTTAAAACAAAATAATTATATTAAAGAAGTTCGAAATGAATCTGAAATCAGGTCTCCTGAGTTAGTTCCATATGATCTAAATATACAATTCAAAACATCGAAACTTTTATATAAAGGTACTTCTTTCGATAATTTTATCCTTTTAGGAAATTATAAACGAAACAGCCTGTTAATAAATAATCTGCGTTTTAAATACCAAAATTTAAACATAAGAACGAAAGGCAATCTATTTAATCTGGATAATTATTTATTTGATAATGGTGTGCTGAAAGGTACCTTAAATATTTGGGCTTCTCAGTTCCCTTTTATTTTACCTTCTTCAGATTTATTAGCACAAAGTGCTTCAAAAGGAGTAGTTGGAGAATCTAAACCTAGTTTAATCAATAAAATCATACCAATTATAGGTAAAAAAGTAACTCGCCCATTTCAATCACTCATACCTGATAGAATTGAAATGTCTGGCAAAGTTTATATGGATAGCATAAAAAGTGTTGATCAAATTTTTAATAATATTGCCTTTCAAATACGCTTAAAAAAGGAATCAGTTGAGTTGAATAAAGGGATTGCCTATCATAAAAATATGCCTATATACTGGCAGGGAAATGTAAATAAACAGAATAATTTTTTGGTAAAATTTGATTTAAGTAAATTTCAAATGAATCTCTTTTCTTTGCCAAAACAATCTCCACTTCAAATCTTTAATTTTACAACGATAGATAAAAAGAATAAGCCTGCTGGCTTAAAATTAACGGGAAATATAGGAAATGCTCCTGATTACCCTTTTTCCTCCTTAAAATATTTATTCTATTTCAATATGAACGGCATTATATCGGGTACTCAGATTAAACCTTTTAATGGTTTACATGCTAAAGATATTGAAAATAACAAAAATGATTTAAATTGGTGGATTAGCTATGAGGATAAAAAATTTATATTCTGGCCTATCTTCCTTACTCTAAAAGATATACCCTTTTATTTTACAGGGTTACAAAGTGGTGACAAAGAATGTTATTTTAAGGTAAAAGGATTAATTCCGTTATCCTATATTAAAATGGAAGAGTTTACCACTACGAATATTATAAATAGCTTTCCCAACGGAATTGAGGTAACTATTGATATTGAAGATTGTATTTCTAAAAATTTTAGTGTATCCCTGCAAATTCAGACTAGTTTAAATGAAATATTGAGACTAAAATTGGAAAAATACTTAAAATATGAATTAAATAAAGAATTGAGAAGAATTTATGCAGAGGACAAACTTAGAAATATACCGAAAAAATCCATAAAAGATAGATATAATTATTTACCAGCATTGTACCAACAGAATAACCAAAATACATGGATTGAATTCTACAAATTAAATGATAGTTTACAATCTTCTTTTAAGTCAATGAAACCATTTTTCAAATAAAAGCTTAGACGGTTGTTTCTTGAATTTGATATTCTCTTAAATCGACGGCTGCAATTCCAGATACACCTTGTTCTTCCATATAAACGCCATAAATGGTTTGTACCGAAGCCATAGTGAGTTTATTATGTGTCACGATAATAAATTGTGATTCCCCTGAAAACTTTTTTATAATCTTATTAAATTTTGAAATATTGGTATCATCCAAAGGAGCATCGACTTCATCAAAAATACAAAATGGTGCGGGTTTCAGCAGATACAAAGAAAATAATAAGGCAATAGCAGTAAGTGTTTTTTCCCCTCCTGATAACTGGCTAATAGATTGTGGTTTTTTACCTTTAGGTTTTGCAATAATTTCTATTTTTGAATCCAGTGGATTATTAGGATCAACAAGCAGTAAATCACAATTGTCATCATCAGTAAACAAACTTCTAAAAACCTCAATAAAATGGGTTCTTACCTGAGTGAAGGCCTCTAAAAATCTAACAGTGGCTGTTTGCTCAATCTCATTTAAGGTCTTTTCTAAAGATAATTTTGCATCTAATATATCATTCTTTTGAGTAAGAATATCAGTATATCTCTGCTGCATTTCATCAAAAGCTTCAATAGCTAATGGATTAACCTCGCCATAATTATCCAATTTAGCTTTCATTTTTTCTACTTGAGGTATCAGTTCTTCTATCGACCCGAGTCCTTTAGGTTCAATATTAAGTATATCATTTACATTCACCTCAAACTCAATTCTCAGTCTTTGAGAAAGTGAACTAATTTCAAATTTGGTATCACTAAATGATTCCTTTAAAATATTTACTGCAATCTGCTTGTCTTGTCTTGCCTTATTTTGTTGACGAACGAGATTTTCAAGGGTAACAATTTGATTTCTTTCCTCAAAAAACTGGGTTTCAGCTTCGTTTATATTCAGTTGTCTTGATGATTTGACTGTTAATATTTCCTGTATTTGATCTGTAAATTTTACCAGATTTGCCGTTAAATAATCATTTTCCTGTTTAGATTTTTGAAGAATAATTTTATTCTGTGAGATAGAGTTTTGTCTTTCAATAATTTGCTTTTCTTTATTATTTAACTCCCGTTGAAATCCTTCTACCTTATTTTCCTGACGTAAAAACTGAATATTTTTTTCATTAAAAAGAGTAGAAACACTACTTAATCTTTCTGCTAAACCCCTAAAATTGCCATCGGTTAACGCTATTTTCTCTTTAGCTTTATCGAGAAGAGACCGTTCAATATCTAAAGAACCCATTATTTTTTCAAGGTGACTGGATGCTGTTTCAATTTGTTGTTGGGTATTTTCCATTTTAATTCTCAGGTCTTCAACAAACTGCGTAATACCATCTTTTCTCGACTGAGTACTCATTCTTTGCTGAATAATTTTCTGCAATTTCTGTTTTTCCTCAGAAAGTTCCTTTTGATTATTTAATGCCTGAGCAGCGCTAATTTCGTTTTTTATCTGAAAAATAACACCTACCACCCTTTCTTCTTCCTTTTCTTTTTTACTAATAGATTCTTCCAGAAACACCAGGTTTTTCTTTCTTCCTATTTTCTTACCTTCAAATAAGCCTATTGACCCCCCTGAAAGACTATGTTTTCTATGAGTAAATTGACCATTTGTATGGAGAAAAATTAAATTACTTTCAGGAAGCTGAGCTATAGATTGATTAGGTTCAATCATGTATACGCCCTCAAGAAGATAATTACACAATTTGATATAAGGTTCATCCACCTGAATTAAATCAATAGCTCTTTGATGGGATAACTGGGGGAGTAATGGTGGGATATAGTTTTCAAAGGACGAAAGGAGGAAAAAATTTGCTTTTCCCTTTTGGGCCTTTATTAGGGTATCCACTGCCTGAAGCGCTGTAGGATAATCAGCAACGACAAAATAATTCAGTAAAGGTTCCAGAAAATTTTCAATGGCCACTCTATATTTTTCGTCAACGTATATAATATCAGTTAAAAGAGGTATTTTATTATTCCATTCCTTTTGTTTTGTAAGAAAATGAATAGATTCTGGAAAACCTTCAAGGTTGTCCACCATACTTTTTGTTAACTTTAATTCATTTTTACTGGCATCTAACTCTCTCCTGATTTTAATTAAATCCTGATTATGGCTATCTTTTTGAAGTTCAAGCTGAGCTAACTTCTCTAACCTAATTTGTTCTTTATGGTCCAATCCATTAATGAACGCTTGTTGGTTTGACTCATCCGCTATTAGTTTATCAACCTCAGAAGATAAAGAATCCATTGAAGTCAATATTTGATTAAGCTCGATTTGGTTAGTTTCGTTTGCTTTAGATAAGGTATCAATTTGAGATTGGTTGACCGCTTTTAATTTTTCAAGATCGACAACTGATTTCTCATATTTATTTTGCTCTAAAAGGATGTTATCCATCAAGCTTTTAGCATCGGAATGATTATTTTTAATTTCGTCCAGTTCCTTTTGTGCGGAATCTAATTCTTGTTCTAACCTAAAGGAAACTCTTTTTTCAAGATTTAATTCAATATTTACCTCAATAATTTCTTCTTTAAGTGTGGACAGTATATCTTCTGCCTGGGAAATTTCACTCTCTAGTTTTTTTTCATTTTCACTAATGAACTGCTGTCTTTGTATGGTTAGTTTCTTTTCATTTTCAAGATTTCTTAGATTTGAAATGACTTCATTTAAGTCTTTTTGGTGTTCAGAGAGCCAAATTTCTTTGTCTAAGTGTGTTTTTTTCAATTGCTCTAAAGCAGCTTCTTCCTTCTGAATAGAAAAATCAAGCGCTCTGTAATCATCTTCAAGTAAGTCAATATCTTTTTTAAACTGAATATATTGCTTTTTCAAGATACTTACTTTGAGCAGGGACAGTTCGATACTTAACTCTTTATACTCATGTTTGAGGTCAAAATACTTTTTAGTTCTTTTGGCCTGTTTCTCTAAACTTTTTAAATTTCCATCAATTTCAAATAAAAGATCCTCTACCCTATCTAAATCTTCAGAAGCAGATTTTAATTTTGACAAAGCTTCTCTTTTCCTTATTTTATATTTAGATACACCAGCAGCCTGTTCGAACATTTTTCTTCTCGAATCCTCTTTGTCATCCAGAATATCGTCAACCATTCCCAGGGCAATTATCGCATAAGAATTGGATCCAATACCTGTGTCCAGAAAAAGATTAGTAATATCTTTTAACCTACAATTTACGCCATTCAACTGATATTCACTTTCCCCACTCCGATACAACAAACGAGAGATTGCAACGGTATTATAGGCTGTAGGGAGTAAGTTTTTTGTATTTTCAAAGGTCAAAGTAACTTGAGCGATACCTGCTTGTTTTCTCTTGTTTGTACCGTTAAAGATTACATCCTGCATTTGCTCTAAACGCAACTCTCTACTTTTCTGCTCCCCTAAAACCCAACGAATAGCATCAACAATATTAGACTTTCCAGACCCATTAGGACCGACTATACCTATAACTTCTTCATTAAAGTTAATAATAGTTTGATTGGCAAAGCTCTTGAAGCCTTTAATTTCTAAAGTTTTCAGTTTCATAGCCTGCAAAAATATAAAATCAATGTCAAAGAAAGATGTATTTCAACATAAATCTATTGGATCTGTTGAAAGCAAAAAACTAAGGCCTCCATGTCAGCAGGGGAATTATATAAATGGGGAGAGATTCTAAAAGCATTCCCTCTTCTGGATATAAAAACATTATTTTGTTGTAGGAGAGATTGAATGGGTTTATTCAACATGTAATCAGGCAGGTGTAACCCAAATAGATGAGAGGCACGCCATTTTTCATTTTCAATAAAGATACCCATAGATTGTAATTCATCTAAATAGGGAGCAATCAGTCGAATACAATAATTTTGAATCTCCTTAGGATCCCAGGCAATTAATTGTTCCAGCGCTTTCGTGAGCATAGGTACTAGTTGAAAATTACTATGTTCACCTACGGAATACCTGGACGCCCCCTTTTGATAATTTTCCTGGTAATTTACTAAGGTACTAAAATCTTCGCTTCCATATCTATTTATCCAATTTTCCTCCAAGGGAATACCATTGTCTAAAACAGGTGAAAAGTAGGCCATTCCAAGAGAGTATGGACCCAGTAACCACTTATAACCACCACAAACTAAAGCTTCCGGTTTAAGTTCTTCTACATTTATAGGGAGAGCACCTACCGACTGAGTACCATCAATTACCAACCAGGCACCAAATTGATTTGTTTTTTTTCTTATTTCAATTAGATCAAATTTAGTACCGTCAGCCCAATGGATATTACCCAGAGCAACGGCTGCTGTATTTTCATTTATAGACGCTAATATTTTAGCATTCCAATTTTCCCCTCTATTATCGCCCATGGGTGCGGAGACGATTTTTAAGTGAGCACCCTTAGCGTCAGC
>JBILDL010000039.1:0-10024 GCA_044352635.1 Saprospiraceae bacterium
GCTAATCAGTCTAAACATGCGACTCCTCCGGGGTCGATCTTCACAATATCCTGACCCCGGAGGGGTCACATGTCTCTTGCTATTTGGTCCCTGGCGGCACAAAATGTTTCATTGTGACTTGTTCTAAAATAGGTTTACACAAAAAAGTGTAAAATGAAAAAAGAGAGTAAAGCTATTTTAGGACAATGGCACAACAACAAAGTGTATTTTTCAGATGATGAAAAAAAGCAGATTATTGAAGATTATTTGTCTGGCAATGAATCTAAAAGAGTAGTTTATAGGCGTTATACCGGATATTCGACGGAGAACGGTAAAATAACTACGTGGATGCGTAAGTTTGGTATAAGTGATAAATATGTAAAATTTACTAACTTTGAAGACATGCCAACTAAAAAGAAAGACAATGAACCTGGTTCCGAAGATTTTGAGACGCTCAAGCTCAAAAAGCGGATAGCAGAACTGGAGAAACAACTCCAAACCGCTGAGATGAAAGCTATAGCTTTCTCTACCATGGTAGATATTGCTGAAAAAGAGTTTAATATTCCTATTCGAAAAAAGTACAATACCAAGCCATAGAAGTAATGAAGGACAGCTTCAAGGGTATAAGTTTAGCCAACTTATGCGCATGGTTTGGTTTAACAAGACAGGCTTATTACCAAAGTAAAAATCGTGTTGAAAAGGATTTAATCGAGCAAGAGATTTTGCTTGACAAAATCGGTGATATCCGAAAAGACCATAAGCGTTTAGGTGGAAGAAAACTCTTTTTTAAACTAGAAGCCTTTATGGATGAACATAATATAAAAATGGGTAGGGATGCTTTTTTTGATTTGCTTAGAGATAATAAACTACTGGTTAAACAGAGAAAAAGCCATCATGTAACCACCAACTCGAACCATTGGATGAAGAAGTATCCACATTTAATTAAAGATATCGAACCGATTGGTCCAAATCACGTCTGGGTGAGTGATATAACATATTGGAAAACAAAAGGAGGACATTATTACATAAGCTTCATTACAGATGCTTATTCAAGAAAAATAGTTGGATATCATGTTGCTGACACGATGGAGGCTATAGAGAGTGCCACGGCTTTAAAAATGGCCATTAAAACATTGAAAATAAACGCGAAGGGACTCATTCATCACTCTGACAGAGGTTCCCAATACTGCAGTTCAATGTATGTGAATATATTGAAAAAAGAAGGTATTAAAATATCCATGACAGAAAACGGCGATCCTTTGGAAAATGCTATAGCTGAACGTATTAACGGAATAATCAAAGGTGAATATTTATTTGATTACCTGATAAAAACGCTCTTAAATGCGAAAGAAGTTTTAAAATCTGTTGTCAAGTTATACAATGAAGATCGTCCTCACTCAAGCATTGGTAATGCAGTGCCATCAAAAGTGCATAACAACGATACGGACATAGAAATCAAACGATTATGGAAAAACTACTATCAATCCTACAAGGTATGCGAAACAGGGGTATAGGTTTTTTTCTAGGCATATCAACAGAATTGGTAATAAAAAAACTCAGAACCGAAATCCTGAGTTTACCATATCTGATCAACGTATTCCTGATTAGTTGCTCCTCAGCAGAGCTAATTTCCGCTTCCGTTAATGACAACAAAGGTAAAACTATTTTAGGACTAAAATTAAAGTGTAAATTTGTATAAGGACTATCCTTAAAGAATTGTTAAATCTGTAAACTTTTTTTAGGACGGGTCATAGTCAATTAAGCCCGTGGCGGTAAAAATGTTGTATTAAACCTTTTGGCCACTGGCGGCACAATTTCCCCAATATCCTTTTATGCCCCTGGCGGCAAAAATGTTTTATTAAACCTTTTGGCCCCTGGCGGCATCAACTATAAACATGCGACCCCTCTGGGGTCGATATTTTAGAATAGCCTGACCCCTTTGGGGTCACCTGTTTATTGTCATAAAAAAAGAGGCTATTTTTTTGGATAGCCTCTTTATAAAATACTCAAAACGGTCATATATAGTAAAGGGGCAAGACATCATGATTTCGCTGCCTGCCCGACAAAATCAGGGTAAATAAAATCCTTTTCCAATCTGTTTTCTAAAACCAATAAATAATCCGCCGTACCATATTTTTTGTTCCAAAACATAATCTTCTGCGGAAATAGAGGGTATTCTGGATCTTACATAAGGTTCAGCCATGAATTCAAGGCTATTTCCGATGGGGATAGAAAGGGAAATGCCTGAATATAAACTGGCGCCCAGTCTATTTTTGAAAGCGGGGTAAGCCCCTGGTTTAGAAGATGTAAATTCAATGAGGGTACCACCTGGGCTATAAAAACTACCTTTTTGGTTAAAGGCCATGTTCAGATAAGTTCCTAACGAGAGACCAGCTCTTAATTTTCCAAAAGATTGTTCTTTCGTTAATATTAAGGGAATATCGATGGTTTCAAAAGTATTTTTACTTGTTGTCCGTTGAGAAGCGTCGGGAATGATTAAGGTTAAGGTTTGACTCATTCTGCTGTATTGAATACCACTTCTTAAGCCCCAGCCTTTTAAGGTAGAAATACCCATTCTTACGGCGAAGCTGTTTGAAACTTTTAAATCTTCCTGATTATTTCTCAATGTTGAATAAGCATCAAAAAGCGGAGTTTTAGCCGTTAAGGAACTATGTACAAAGTCTTGAGAGAGGAGGAAATCAATTTTTGCAAACCATAGTTTCTTTTTAAAGGGAACGGGTAATAATTCGGAATACATGGATAATTCATGGGGTAGGGTAGCGTCAAGGGTAGCAATATTTGGAAATGATGTGAAAGTACTTTCAGAGGTTTGATCTGTTATATTCGCTGTATTTGTAACTTGTTCAATGTCATCATTAGTGGGAATAATAGCAACCTGCGGAGGTAATGAATTTTTAAAAATAGGGGCTGCTTTTTTAGAATGAGCGCGTGTTTTTCCTGAAGGAATGGGTGTGGGTATTTCACTGCCCGTTTTAGGCGTAAAATGTGCTTGAAGAGGTTTTTCTTCCAAGGAAGTTGATTTAGCCTGCTCTGGAATTAGAAAATTTTGAGAAAAGTAGATAAGCGTTGCCAGGCATAGGGATGTAAAGAGCCAGGGAGCCCAAAAAGGAAGGCGCGGTGATGGTTTTTTTGCCCTTGCCAACTGAATATTATCCCACAAGTCGTCAGAGGGAGGAACTTCATAATGGGAGAGTTTTCTCCGAAAAAGTTCATCTAAGGGTGATTTTGGGTTCATACGGCAACTTTTTGACTCTCTAAAATCTGGGATTGCAACATCTTTCTTGCTTTAACTAATTGAGAGCGAGACGTACTTTCCTGAATACCTAAAAGCGCGGAAATTTCAGCGTGACTATAACCTTCAATGGCGTACATGTTGAAAACAATGCGGTAACCATCGGGTAAATGTTGAATAAGCTGTAAAAGTTCCTCTTCGTGAAGCTGTGAAAACACCGATGGCAAAGCACCGGAAGCGTCCTCAGCCGTCGTTTCTAATCCAATGATTTCGTTGGTAAAACTTTTTTTATCTATATTTTTTAGGGCCGTATTTACGACAATACGACGCATCCAGCCCTCGAGAGAACCTTTACCTTGGAATTGGTCAAAATGATCAAAAATCCTGATAAAGGCATCTTGAAGGATATCTTCGGCTTCCATTCGATGCCTTGCATATCGCAAAGAAACTACCATCAGTTTTCCGGCGTAACGTCGAAAAACGGCTTCCTGATACTTTCGGTCTTGTCGCAAGCATCCCTGGATTAGTTCATTGTCTTCCACAGGACTGGCAATATTTAAATAGCGCATAAACAATATGAGCCATTAATAAAATGAAATGCTGCCTGAAAAATAAATAAATATTATCTATTTCCCATAATTTGCGGAATTAAAATATCTCAAAAGTGCATTCACAGAATGTGGGTGCTCAATTTCACCTTTTTGCCACCTGAATTTTAGTTCCTCTAAGGGCATTAGGATAACTTCAATATTTTCACCGGCATCCAAGATTTGTTTTTTGGTTAATTTTACGTCCAGGGCGAGAAAATGGTGAACATAACTATCCATAAAGACAGGATTTTGGCCTATTTTGCCTAATGGAATTAGTTTTTCACCACAGGTATAACCAGTTTCCTCCTCTAATTCTCTTTCAGCAGCTTTGATAGGACTTTCATCAGGATCTACAAGACCACCAGGTAATTCTAATGTATAAGAAGCCGTACCAAATCGATATTGTTGTACCAGAACAATTTCATTATCCGATGTCAGAGCAATAACATTAACAGCGTTTCCTCCGCTAAGAATAACCTTTTTTTCGGTTATTCCGTTTCTTGGATTTTTTATAAAATCGAAACGAGCTTCAAATAATTTAAGGTCAGGTCCAGGTTCACTTTTTTCGATAAACCAGATCTGGCTGTTGTCCAATGTTTGGACGTTGGTTAATAATTTCTTCATTTGTGGGAGTATTAATATTTAACGAATCGAATCTAAGTAGTTCCAGGCGGAATAGGCTATCCTGCGCCAGAGAATCAGCGTATATTTCTTCCGCAGATTTAATGCGTAAGGGACAATCCAATTGTGAGGCAATGGAGGGATCGAGAAGGGGAAATTGACCTAAATTATAATCTGTTAAAGTAGAGTCAGCGTAAATTCGTTGCATAAATTTACCCCAAACGGGTAGGGCAGTGGCTGCTCCCTGTCCCCATTCAAAATTCCTGAACCTAACGAGTCTTGAGTCTCCGCCTACCCAGGCACCAGCGATGAGTTTCGGATTGAAGCCAATGAACCAACCATCGGCATGAAACTGAGAAGTACCTGTTTTCCCTGCAATGGGTTTATTTTCCAGTCCGTATTGCCATCTCAAACGACTGGCAGTTCCAAAAGTAGCTACAGATTGTAGCATATTGAGTACTATTAGTGCGGTATCAGATGGAATTACTCTATTTCCCAGGCTTGTTTGCGCCTGATAAATGATTTTCCCCTTTCCGTCAACTATTTTTTTTATGCCCCGTGGAGCATGTCTGCTACCTAAATTTGGATAAACAGAGAACGCAGAAACCATTTCTAATAATGAAATTTCAGCGGCACCGAGCGCAATGGAGGGTTCATTGGGTATTTCACTGGTAATGCCTAATTTTTTTGCCAGTTGAATAACCGCTTTAACACCTACCTCAAAAACTAATTTAACCGTAATAGAATTTATACTATTTGTTAAGGCGCCTGCCATAGAATAAGAGCCGCCATATTTTCCATCGGCATTTTGTGGTAACCAATCATCCTCATCTTTCCCGTTCGGCAATATATGAGGTTCGGGATCTACTCTTCCATATTGCTTTTTATCCCATTCATGTTTTTTATATTCATGATACATCTGCAATTGATTGGGAATTTGTTCGCACGGATCGCGTCCATTAAGTAACGCAGCAGTATAAACTAAGGGTTTGAAAACAGATCCCGTCTGTCTCCTTGACAGGACATGATCATATTTAAAATGGGTGAAATCAACGCCACCAATCCACGATTTTATATTTCCATTGGAAGGGTCTAAGGCAACAAAGCCAACTTGTAAAATACGGAAATAATAGCGAAGTGAGTCCAAGGGAGACATCAATACCTCATCTTCTACGCCATCATAGTTGAATAAAACCATAGGAATAGGCGTATCAAAATCCTTATTTATTGCATTTTCTGAATATCCTTTTAATTTTAATTGTTTGTATCGAAGAGATTGCGTTTTCATTAATTCAATAGCCTCATCTTCTCCTTGAATGGGTTGATTTTTCCATTGACTCGTGTAATTTTTTTGAAGATACGACAGATGTTCTAACATAGCTTCCTCGGCGTGACGCTGTAAACGGGTATCTAAAGTGGTGTACACTTTTAATCCGTCAATATCAATGTTATATGGTTGACCATTATCCTTTTTCAGTTTACTTAAAATGGCATCTAGTTCTTTTTTGACATGTATCTGAAAATAGGGAGCAATGCCTTCATTTTTAATGATTGGATTGTAGCGGATGATAAGAGGAGATTGAAGAAGCGCGGAAAGATTTGTTGTAGAAACATTTCCTATATTCTTTTTGTGTACCGGACTTAACCTGATAATTTCTTCTTTAATCTGTTTGTTTTCAACCATTTGTTGCAAAACTAGGTTCCTCCGTATTCTAACCTTCTCTGTTGCTTTTCTTGGGTTATATGAAGTATTTGCTTTCAGCGTACCCATCAAAGCGGCCGCCTCACCTATTGTTAAATCAATAGGAGATTTACTGAAAAATCTTTTACTCGCTACTTCAATACCATATACATTTTCGCTAAATGGCACGGTATTCAAATATAGCGTTAACAACTCCATTTTAGTATAGACCCTTTCTAAGCGGTTAGCAATGACAATTTCCTTTAATTTATTTCTTATGAGGGAAAGGAACAAAAACTTTTCTCTGGGGAATAGATTTTTCGCTAATTGCTGACTTAATGTACTTCCACCGCCACCCGATTCATCGCCACCAAGGACAGTTCTAACTAAAACACGCCCCCAGCTTTTTAAATCAACGCCTTGATGTGAAAAGAAACGTTTGTCTTCTATGGCGACGAGTGCATGAAAAACAAAGCCAGGGATAGAATCAGCAGGTATAGACGTTCTGGCCTGGATAAAATACCTTCCCATTAAAATATTATCATCGGAGTAAATTTCCGTTGCATTTCGGGTTTCCAGTTCTTTTATAACAGAAACGGTTGGTATAGGCCTTAGGAATACAATCCAAAGTAAAAAATAGGCTAAAATCAGGTAAGAAAAGCGTTTTCCCCACGTCTTAATTAAAGACGCGTTTTTGGGATTTTCAATTTCATATTTCTGCCAAAGCACAATGATAGGTTGTAGCGGCTTTATCAAGGAAGAAACAATATTTTTGATAACCAAGGGCATCTTGGGTAAATTCATACGTAGGAGCTTATTTGAGAGGATAATTTTTTTATCATCTTCACAAATTTAATTAAGTCCGCTTAAATAGATGATTAATTACCTCTTAATTTTGGGAAAAGACAGACTATTCTAATGTTTTCTTTTTTGCATTGAACGATTTATGTCTTGGGGGATAAGATTTTTTTCGTTGATCTGATCTGTCCGGCCTGTTATCAGAAGATGGATTGGCAGAAGAAGCCCCTTTATTTGCAATAGGAATTTCCCTTCCCATCATTTTTTCAATGGCATATATTTTGGGTCTGTCTCTATAATTTACAAAAGTAATAGCCATTCCTTCGGCCTCAGCTCTTCCTGTTCTGCCGATTCTATGCACGTAATCTTCGGGGTCACCGGGGACATCATAATTAATAACCAGATCAATACCTTTTATATCAATACCTCGGGAAAGAACGTCTGTGGCAACCACAATTTTTAATTTTCCGTTTCTAAAGGCTGATAATCTGTCTTCTCTTTCTGCCTGGTCTAAATCGGAATGGATGGCCGCGACATCAAAGCCGGCTTTGAGCAGTCGATCAGAAACCTGCCGCACTTTTATTTTAGTCCCGGCAAAAATGAGTATTTTTTCCATTTCTTTTAATCCGGAAAGGATTTGTTCAGCTAAGGCAGGTTTTTGTTCATCTTCTACACCGTACATAGATTGAACAATTTTATCAGCTGGTTTTGAAATGGAGATACTTACCTCTTTGGGTTTATTTAAAAGTTGTTGGGAAAATTTTCGAATCGGTGCAGGCATGGTAGCAGAAAACAACAAAGTTTGCCTGTTTTTGGGAAGCATGTTTACTATTTTCATAATGTCAGGGGCAAAACCCATATCTAACATTCTATCTGCCTCATCAAGTACTAAATATCTCAGGCTGTCGAAATTTACGTAGCCCATGTCAATATGGGCGATAAGACGACCTGGAGTAGCCACAACAATGGGGGCGCCTCCTTTTAACGCTTTCTTTTCCAGGTCGAGTGATTGCCCGTCTCTACCACCGTACACAGCAATGGCACTAATGGGAGTAAAATAGGAAAATCCTTCCAGTTGTTGATCAATTTGAACGGCTAATTCTCTGGTTGGAACAATGATAAGCGTGGCTATTTTTTCTGATGGATTTACCGTTAAGCTATGTAAAATGGGTAGAAGAAAAGCAGCCGTTTTACCCGTTCCTGTTTGTGCGCATCCCAAAACATCATGTCCGTCCATAATAAGCGGAATTGTTTGGGTTTGAATTGGTGTCGGTTCTTTAAAAGACATGGCATTCAGCCCGTCCATTAATGAAGGATGAAGATTAAAATCAGTGAATTTCAAAGTATAATTTTAAAAATTTATTTGCAAAGATGATTAATAATTCATTAACAATGGTTTATTTCTCAATGATAGCATCTTCAATGAGATCATCTGAATCATTACGGTCATTTTTTGACGCTTGTTTTTTCTGTGTGTCGCCAGTTAAAATAGTTGGTTTTGTTGAGTTTGTGCCATATTCACTATTGGCATATTTAGCTGCTTTGGTGAAAAAGTCATCCGTCAAAGTACTCTTTTTTGCCTCTCTGAGACTGTCCTGAAAAGTACGCTGGGAATCATTAACCTTTTCATCATATTCTTTTCCTTTTCGATGTGCTTTTTCAAAGAAACTCTCTTTTTCAGATTTCTTTTCCTTCGCTGCTTCTGCCTCTGCTTTCTGCATGAGTGCCTCTGCCTTTTCTCCGAGAATATCACCTATTGCTATGGCCTTATCCTTCCATTCCCGTCCTTTTTCAATGACTTGTTCACCTAATTTTTCGGTTTTTTCCTGTAAAATATCCCTTACAGTATTTCCCTTTGGTTCATTTTGGTTATTTCCAGTAGCATCAGGCACTTGAGTTTGAAAAGCTTCTTGCTCAAATTTATTGAAGTCTAAAGTACTTTCCTGTTTTCTTTCGATGGGTGGAGCTGTCTTTGCTTTTTGTCCAAAAATTTTCTCCTTCAAATTATCTAATAGTCCCATAAAATATGAATTTTGTCTCAATTTACGTTAAAAATCAGTTTCTACTTATAAAGTTAGTTGCTTTATAAATTATTAAACATTTTTAGCGACTTTTGGATTATGTTTTCTTTATTTTGGTAGAAATAACTTTTATTTGTCTTTTAAATTCAGTTGAATGGAATACAGTTTATTAGGTAGGTCTGAACAACGTGTTAGCAAGATTTGTCTTGGAACAATGACTTTTGGAGAACAGAATACAGAAGCCGAAGCACATTTGCAATTAGATTTCGCCGTAAATGAGGGTGTAAATTTTATTGACACTGCGGAAATGTACCCCATTCCTGCCAATAAAGATACTTATGGCAGAACAGAGGAAATGGTGGGTTCCTGGCTGAAGGATAGAGGGAACAGAGACAAACTGGTTATTGCATCAAAAATAATAGGCCCTGGCGCTTTCAATTACATCAGACCCTCTTTGAATTTTTCAGCAGATAGTATTAATATAGCCCTGGAGAATAGTCTTAAAAGGTTGAGAACAGATTATATTGACCTATTTCAGCTCCACTGGCCGGAGAGAAAAACGAATAATTTCGGAGTACGTGGTTATCCTGACGATGGTTCTGATCCCTGGGAAGATAATATGCTGGACATTCTTGAAACCATGCAATCTCTTATTTCGTCGGGAAAAATCAGGTTTTTTGGCGTATCTAATGAGACTCCCTGGGGTTTACAGCGTTTTATTCACCTGGCAGAGATGCATAATTTACCCATCTGTGTGAGTATCCAAAATCCCTATAATCTGGTGAACCGACTATTTGAAGTAGGATTAGCAGAAATTTCTTTAAGGGAGAAGGCAGGATTACTTGCTTACTCACCACTGGCTTTCGGCACTCTTTCCGGTAAATATCTCGATGGTACCGCAGATAGCTCCTCTCGATTAGTAAAATACGCGAGTAGCCCAAGATTGGTTCGTTACAACAGTGATTTTAGCCAGGGAGCCATTAAAAAATATGTTGATCTGGCAAAGGAAGCGAATCTTCCGCCAGGTTTGATGGCACTATCATTTGTCAATTCCCGGCCATTCCTAACCAGTAATATCGTA
>JBILDL010000409.1:0-2958 GCA_044352635.1 Saprospiraceae bacterium
GGGATTAATTCTCCGGAATAGCCCTCATTTAGGGAAGAATAGGCTTGAAGGTATATTTTTTCTGCTCTTTCCCAATAACCGGTAATTTCTAGAATGGAACCTTGTAGAATAAGGGCTTTAAATCGGAATGGATGGTGCTGATTTAAATTTATATTTTGCAATAATTTCTCTAAAAACCCAAGGGCATGTTCATTCAAATAATTATTTTTTGCCTGAACTGCGGCGAGATACAAAAATTCACTGGCTTTTTGGGTATGATTTGCCAGCTCGTAATGGTAGGCTAGTTCTTGTAATTTTAGTTCAATATGATCTTTAAAATGAAGTTCAATAGCCTCAGCTACAAGCAAATGAATCTGTTGAAGGGTAGCTGGCAGCTGAATATTATAAGCAGCTTCTCTGAGTAATGCGTGTTGAAATAAAAATCGTCTTTTAGTTAGCGGCCGCCAAATATTTTCTCTTGTTCCTGCTTTAATAAGGTTTTCTATAAAACCGATTTGCGTTACAAGAATATTTGCATCGGTATGAAGTGCTTTCCACACTGTTTCTAAAATGGTCAGGTCAAATTCTCTTCCAATTACTGCCGCAACTTTGCATAATTCGCGTAGTTCAGGGTTCAAACTATCAATGCGGGTAGTTAGCAGATTTCCAATTTTTTCAGGGGTTACAATTTCACCTGTATTTAGTGTCCATTTGCCGTGATAAGTTGTCAGCCAATCTTTTTCTTTTAGAAATTCTACCATTTGCTCCAGGTAAAACGGATTTCTGTTGGTAGTTACCTCCACATAATCTAACAGAGCCTCATTGGCCTCATTCCCAAGAATTATTTCGGTAAATTGAGCACAGGTTTTTCTTGTGAAATTTTCAAGATGTATAAAAACGCCAGCCTGTGAAGAGGAATTGGCAGGTAAAAATGTTTTTATTTCCGTTGACGCCTCGGTTCGGGATGTAACTACGAGCATGATTGGAAAGGTGGGTAACTGTTGACAAAGAGAAACAAGTAACTCTTTGGAAGAAGGGTCTAGCCAATGGGAATCTTCAATTTGTAATAAAAGAGGGTGTAACAGAGATTCTGCTAAAATAAGAGAAATAATGCCATCTTTTGCCATTTGATACCTGCTTTGAGGGGCCAGGTCATCCCAATCGGGCGTAGAAAGGCTTAGACCTAACAGAAATCGAAAGGCATTATCGGAATGGTTTAGTTTTTCTATCAAATCTTTGGCAACCACAGACGAAAAACCCTCTGTGCTGGAAATGGCATGTAACTTGTTGATCAGTGATTTAAATTGTCTTTGATATTGATAATGCCGATTGGAAAGACCTCTGATGTTTTGACTGAAGTAATGCCTTAATAGATGAATAAATGGATTGAATGGTTTTTTTATAACGGCATCACAAGGACAGAAAAACCAATTTGCCTTGCCATTTCTTATGGTTTCTTCTCTTAAACTGCCAACAAGACGACTCTTACCTACCCCAGGATCGCCAGAAATAATAATAATCTGACCGGTTTTGGTCGATAAAAGTTTGTTGAATTCAGTTTGGAGGACCTGCATTTCATGATCTCTTCCCACCAGCGGGTAAAGAAATTTTTGAAATCCTTCAGGCTTTTGATTTTTTAAAAGAAATGTTTCTACGGGTTCAAGCATTCCCTTATAACTAATCTCACCAGCTATTTCAAATAGGAAAAAGTCCGATTGTGCTATTTGCCTGTCCGTTCTTATTTCTCCCCATTGAGCTTGATTGATCATTCTTGCTGCAAGATTCACAAAATTTCCTACCACGCTATACTGTTGCATTTCTTTACCGCCAATAAATCCAGTATAGCCTGTTCCGCTGGTCACGGCAGCTTTCATTTTTATTCCAAATGGCGCATACATTTCTCTTAAGTCACGAAAAAGACTGTGAATACAATTTAATGCTCGTTCCAGCTGGTTTTCAAAAGCGAGGGGAACACCGAAAAAGGTAATTAACCAGGGAATTTCCTCACTGAAATCAAATTCTTTGCAGTAGCCCCCATATTCATTGATATGTTTGACCATCTGACTAAGGAAATCTGAAAAAATTTGTTTGTCCCCCGAGGGAGTAAAGCCAATGAAAATGGCAATACAGGATCTAAACTCTCCTGAAGGAATGTGTCGGGAAAAAACAGGAGATAGAAAAGGAGAACTATCAGAAACAGGAAGCGATGTGCTTTTTTTAGTCTTTATTAATCCCTCCTTTAATTTGATTTTTTTTATTTCCGACGACTTCCAGGTATAAAAATTTTCTTCAATGGACTCGGAATGAAGATCAATGGTCTCAAAATAATCGCGTACACTGGAGGTAAAAACGATGCCCTCGTCCTGAAATCTTGCTTTTTGTTGACAAATAGCACTATTTCTGAGAACTTCACCACTAAAGTAGTAGGAATAGGGTTCCTTTCCTACAATTCCCCAATTGAGTATTCCCACGTCTAAACCAATCTTGACACTTACAGGAAGTGACCTGTTTTTTGCGTTTTTTGTCCTAAAATGAGCGTGAACTTTTTTAACAGCCACGGTGAAAACATATATATCAGTGGATGATTTTGGGAAAATGGCAAAAAATGCATCTCCCGCGAAATGAGGGATAAAGCCTCCGTGCTGATAAACAATATCTACCAAAGGAGAGAAAACATCATTTAATAAATCTGAAACCTCCTCCGCCCCTGCACCCGCATCTTGCAAAAGGGAAGCCGTTAGAGGGGTAAATCCCGTAAGATCAATGTACATGATCCAGGAATCCAAATCTCCATGGAATCTTTCTTTTTTAAATACGTCAAGTATAAAGTCGGGTACAATAATGCTCACAATATTATTATTGGTGCAAAAGTAATGATTTTATTTACTTGTAACCTTTCTAAGGTCTTATTACCTTTTATTTTAACCATTGGTCGATTAAGTGCATTTGAAATATATTTTTTATAGTCTTTTGTGGCAT
>JBILDL010000408.1:0-2958 GCA_044352635.1 Saprospiraceae bacterium
ATCAATGCCTCGATTCACTGTTTCTAAAAGTAAATTCAACCTTGCCCGTAAATGAAATTTTATGGTTGAATAATGAGAATAAGGTCATTGCTTCGGGTAACCCCATTTCTTTGTCCTGGGCTGCAAACAGACCGTCCAAATTAGTCGCCTCAAATAATTTGGGTTGTAAAGACACTTTGATTCTTACTCTAGGTACTTTAACTCATGTCCCATTTAACCTTAATTATCATGATTCTTTAGTCTTTTGTGATTCGTTAGCTAAAAAATTAACCCCAATCTCATCAAACGGTTCGGACCTTTTACGTTTACAATGGACCTCCAGTGAGAAGGGAATTTTAAATGATACCTCTGCTTCTCCAACCTTTGGTTATCCAATATCAGCGCATTTTGCGTATGTAGCTATGGTAAATATTTTGGGCTGTGAAAAATTAGATTCTGTAAAATTAATACCTGGAAGGATTAGTTTGCTACCTCCTTTTCCTCCTGATTCTATTAAAATATGTGCGAATAATGAGTTTAAATTAGAGGTAAAAACCGTTTCTTCTCCCTATGAGAACAGATTTCTATGGACACCGTTAAATGTAATTAAAGAAGGGCAAGGCTCCCCAACCATCGTTATTTTGACGGACAAATCATCGAACCTACAACTAAACATTACCAATACCGTGGGGTGTTCTGTCATTAAGGATTTTAACTTAAATGCGCAGACATTCGATCCTGCTTTAGACACATTAATTACTGCTTGTACACCGTCTCCCATCGTTTTAAATCCAGGGTTTAATCCGTCATATACTTATCTATGGACCCCAGGTTTCGGTTTAAGTAGTAACTCTATTGGGAATCCAATATTTTCATCTTCCGTAAGTAGAAATTATAAAGTTACTGTAACCAATCCGTTCAATAGTTGTAAAATAGTTAAGGAAGTTGCCGTAAAAAAAGGGTTACTTAACCAGATTAGCTTGGGAAATGATACGACTATATGTGATATAGATAAGTATTCTTTGTCGGTCAATGGATTAACAAATGGTATTTCCTACAGTTGGTCAAAGGACGCAAATTTTAATACAATCTTTGGAACTGGAAAATTAGTTTCTACTGTTTTAAATCAAGGATTAAATTCGTTTTTTGTAAAAGCAACAGATACCATAGGTTGTGTTTTGACAGATTCTATCCAAATCAGGTTTTCTTCTATTATGGCAACCATGCCGTCTTCTCTCGTTCTTTGTAAACAACCAGATACAGCAATAGTAAATGTAAAAAACCTGGATTCCCTGCAAATATTAAGTTACAACTGGTTCCCTAAAGGAGGTACATTCCTAAATCCGCTCCCTAGCGCTGAAGGTAAGTTTTTAATCCGTGACTCGGGTAGGGTTAGCGTCTCCCTTTTAAATCAATATGGTTGTAGAAAAGAACTCAATACGCAGATTTTCTTCTCTAATAATGGGGTTCCCGTAACCTTTTCAGCGGGCAGAGATAGTACTTTATGTACTTTGGGAAGTATTGAAATTAAAGTAAATACTAATATTCCGGTACAGCCAACCTGGTCGAAATCACCCACTTTTAATACCATTTTATCAACAGGAGATCAAATAAACTATACCCTTGAACGGGGTATAAATACGTTGTACGTAAGAGGAGAAAATATAGATAAATGTGTGTATAACGATACTATCAAATTATTTGTATTTCCTATAGCCGCTTCTATGCCAGATAATTATGCTGTTTGCTTACCCTCAGATACTATAAAAATTCAGGTGACAGATAACGATACTTCTCAGTTTATAAATTATTTATGGGCGCCAAACGGGGTAATAAAATCTGACCCTTTAGAAGGTCCCATCGCTTTGGCTCAAATCACAAAAGATACTACGGTTTCGGTTTTGTTAATGAATAAGTATGGGTGTGAATCTACATTAAGCACAAAGTTAACCTTGATAAATCCTACAGTTAAACTTACTGCAGATGTTGAAACGTTAATTAAAAACAAGGGAGATAAGGCTATCATAAAGGTTAGTGGATGTGAAGGTTGTCAGTATATATGGTCTCCTTTTAATACTCTGAATAGCTTAACAGATAGTGTAGTTATTGCTATGCCTAATGATACAACTATTTACAAGGTAATTGCCAGTAAACAGGGGTGTTCTGTTACAGGAACCATAAGAATTAACGTCGATGATGTTCAATGTGAAGAGCCAAATATCTTTGTTCCCAATGCATTTACACCTAATAATGACGGTAATAACGATGAGTTGCTCGTGAGAGGACGTTGGATAACTTCTCTTCGGTTTGTGGTATATAATAGATATGGACAGGAACTGTTTACTACTAATAATCAGTTAGAAGGTTGGGATGGCACATACAAGGGCAAATATTTGGGACCTGATGTTTTTGGCTATTATCTTACCGTTCGTTGCCTGGATGGTGGAAATTTTGCCAAACGTGGAAACGTAACTTTAATTAAATAAGACGTTGTATATTTGTAGAAATTCTTATAAGGTGCTGAATAGATTTTTAATTTTTACGTTGTTTTTATTGCCTTGTTTTAAATTGTCCGGACAATGTGCGTCGGTTAAAATAGAAACCGATGCATTTGATAGTACGAGGGTAATTTACGATAAACCTTTAAACATTGGCGGGTTAGTCACTTCTAATTTCGAAGTGGAAGAGGGAAATAAAATGGTGGAAGAAGCTAAATTATTAGTTACTTATGCCGAAAATGATTCAATTGAGTCATTTTTTCTTACTTTGGCATTAATGGAATGGGAATACCAGGTGCTCGAAGGGGGAGAAAATGTAATGCTTCTGTTGGAGAACGGTAGTATTTTAAAGTTAAATACAGTTGAGGATAGGGGAACGCTGGATAAAAAAACAAATATGAGAAGATATGAAGCAGTTTGTGTTCTCCCCATCGATTTGTACTACGCTTTGGCTCATTTCAAAACAGATAAAATCAGGTTG
>JBILDL010000410.1:0-2955 GCA_044352635.1 Saprospiraceae bacterium
GATGATGGGTGGTGGTTATTTGATGAGAGATCAAACAGGACCTATCAGTTTTACCGGTGCTTATGGCAGAATAGCCGGGGTCATTACCTCTGATCCTACTATGGGTGGTGTGATTTTAGGACTAACAGCAGGTTTAGTTCAGTTTGGTATAAATACCGATAATATTATTGTCAGAGATAAAACAGACGACTTAGCTATGACGGGGCAAAATCAACTATTCCCCGATGTCGGGGTAGGTATTTATGCCTATAGATATATGTCCACAGGACGTTCTGCCTCTTCTTATGTTTATGGCGGCCTCTCTATGCCTCAAGTATTAGGTCTCGATTTGAAAGTCCAAAATACCTCAAGTGATTATTATCTTCAAAGAGTCAGGCATTTGTACGGATTATTGGGAATGTACTTGTTCTTTGATGATAATAGTTTCATTGAACCATCCGTTTGGGTAAAATATGCTCCGAATGCTCCTGTGAATGTCGATGTTAACGTTCGTTATCAGATGCCGGGAAGCCTTTGGGTTGGAACCGGGGGATCAACTTCTGGTACTTTGCATCTCGAAGCTGGTGTGCTTTTAGGTGAAAATCTTGGACTCGATAACTCCATTAGAATTGGCTATGGATACGGGTACAGTTTTAAAAACTTTGGCCCATTTGTGGGTGGCGGACACGAAATTAATATTTCCTACTCCCTGAATAAATAATCTTTTGAATCATTCTTATTTACACTCTCTAATGAAGCGTAGTATAAAACTTCTTTTTTTTCTTTCTTTTTTTTCGGTTCGAGCTTTGTCACAAGAGGCTGCCGTTACTTTTTTGTTCTCCTCTATTGCTCCTTGTGGTAATGGTACCGCTTGCGTAGATGTCACTACCGATGACTTTTCCAACGTACTCTATGTCAAGATGCCCATTAAATGGGATCCAAAGATTGTAAAACTTGTGGATATTAAATTAGGAACTTTAAGAAATGTTAAACTTTCAGATTTCGATCAATCCAGAGCCTTAACAGAAGGATTACTTTTCTTTGAATGGAAGTATGATGATTGTTCGAGTCCCAAATTACCAACTTTTAATTTTCCAGACGGGGAAAAGGTATTTTCATTGTGTTTTGAACCTGTCTCTACCTATGGATCATCTACTACCATAGGAATTACTACTGATCCCGCCATTTTGAAGAATAATGATATTTATCCCGTTGAAATTTATAAAAATGTGGGATGTACTGATGTAGGATTTCTTCAAAAAAGGGGTAATATTTCTACCTGTGTACGTGCACTTACGGTGGCTGGAGAACCGATGGTGGGAAAAGAAGATGAGATTGTATGTACCCCCGTAAAAGTGACTGGTTTAGATAGTATTGCGGGTATTCAGTTTGTTATGCAATGGCCAGATACTTTGCTGGAATTCGTGGATTTGAAAATTAATAATTCTACCATTCCAGGTCTTTCGCGAGGTAGTTTCGGATTACCAGAGGATACAAAAAGGTCAAATGCTTTGATTTTTGCCTGGCAGAGTAGTTCCGGGAAACCAGCGGCATTAAAAGATAATTCTGAAATTTTTGAAGTTTGTTATAAAATTATAGGCCCGTGTCAAAAGGTAACCTCCGTTGATTTCGTTTCTAATTTTGGTGTTAAAATGGAGGCGACTTCAGAAGGTAGGACCGTTTCTCCAACCACAGGACAAGATACTTTTAGACTGGATGTAATTGCTCTGGTCGGTGAAGAAATTGTCACTACTATTAGTAGATGTGACCCTGATGGGCTTAAACTTCAGGTTGAATGTGGTCCGGAAGTTGAGGTTGGTGTCGAAAAATGTGTTGCTATTATCGCTGAACAGGATTTGCTTAATGTGAATACCCTGAAATATCAGATGACTTATGACCCTGAAATTTTGAGTTTCGTTCGTACCGAAAAATTCACATCGAAGCTTCCTTCTCTGAATGCCTCAAAATTCACCATAAGAAACGGAGTAGTGGCATTGGATTGGGTTAATAAATTAGGTACACGAACGATCAATAAAGGAGATACGCTATATAAGGTTTGTTTTGACGTGCTGGGTGTTGGCGTCAAGGTGACGCCGTTAAAAATAATTAATACGGGTGCCACTGTTTTATACGATGAATTTCCCGTTAATTATGAATTAAATGCAACCAATTGTGCTATTCAAATAAAGCAACCTGAGGGAGTAGTTTTTACCCTTGGCGATGGGGAAGGAAAAAAAGGGGAAACGATTTGTGTTCCTGTATCTGTTTCAAATTTTAATAAAAAAGATAGTTTGACTTTTAATCTGTCATGGGATGCTACCAGATTAAAATTTGTCAATATTAAGGATGCTAAATTAACGGGACTTAAATCAGATGATGTAAATGCACTTGATGCTGGATTATTAGGTATATCCTGGGAAAGTGCGACGCCTTCTGATGTATCTTTGGCCGCAGATAAAGCGGAAATATTTAAGATTTGTTTTGAACTGATTGGTGATTCTCCGTTTGATACTGGTGAACAAACAAACTGTTCTCTTCTCGATATAGCCTCCATTGGCTCTAATTATTCAACAAGTCCTCTCCTTGGTGGTCAAAGGCTCGAAAATAGCCTGTTGTACGATCCTGGGGAGGTATGCATACTAAATCCTTCAGGTTTTGTGCTTTTTAGTGAAAAAAATGAAACAAAAAGGACATCCAATCATTGCGTCGATTTTAAAGTCAATGATTTCAAAGATATTACAAAAGCCGATTTTATTTTAAACTGGTCACCAGCCGGATTGACTTACACAGGTTTAAAAAATCTGAATGCCGGTCTAAATTTAAGTTTGGCTACAAATTTCGATGTAAGCGCGGCAAGTTCAGGTGTTTTGGAGTTCAACTGGCTCAATGCAGCAGGAAAAACACTGGCAGATAGTGCCATCTTGTTTTCAGTATGTTATAAGGTCATAGGTGATGCCGATACCTGCTATCTTATAA
>JBILDL010000040.1:0-9995 GCA_044352635.1 Saprospiraceae bacterium
AAAAAAGAGGTACGCTGCCATCATTTATAGCATAAATAATACAAAACCAGAAGGTCATACACCAAAATATCTGCTGAGTTTAATTGACGAAAAACCGTTGGTGAATGTATTTCAGATCCAATTCTGGACCTGGATGTCCACCTATTATTGCTGTAGTCTGGGAGAAATTATGCAGGCAGCCCTTCCCTCCAATCTAAAACTTTCCAGTGAATCGTTAATCATTTTACTCCCCCAGTTACCTTTTGACCCTCTTTCTTTACCCGATAAGGAGTATCTTATTATTGAAGCCCTTTCAGGAAGAGAATATCTTCATCTTCAGGACATACAGGATATGTTGGGCATCAAAACCATTTACCCGGTCATCAGAAATCTAATTGAAAAAGGCTTTATTGAAATTAAGGAAGATCTCAAAGACCCCTATAAACCACCCACCGTTTTTTTTGTAAACCTCCAGGAGCCTTATTCATCGAAACAGGAGTTAATTGGCTCCCTTTTCACTAAGATAAGTAAATCTCCCAAGCAGGAAAAACTACTTTTGACCTACTTCCAATTGAAAAATGAAAAAAGCCAGGTTACCAGAAAGGAGTTGTTGAAAAGGTCAGGAATGGATGGCTCGGTTCTTTCTGCATTGGTTAAAAAAAATATTTTACAAGTCGATGAAATTCTGTACAATATGCCCTTGTGGAAGGAAGGGATTGAAAATGAAATAAAATTAACCCCCAAGCAAGCGATAGCCTATCAAGCTATTAAGGATTTTCACCAGGAGAATAAGGTAGTTTTACTTCAGGGCATTACAGGAAGTGGGAAGACGCAGATTTACATGAAATTTATGCATGAGGTAATTAGTCAGGGTGGGCAGATTTTGTACCTTCTGCCAGAAATTGCCCTGTCAAACCAGGTTACCAGCCGATTACAAGCTGTTTTTCACGACAAAGTACTGGTTTACCATTCCAGATTAACAGACAAGCAGCGGGTTGAAAGCTGGCAGCAGGTGAAAGATGGAAAACCATTATTGGTTGGCGCCAGATCTTCTCTGTTTCTGCCATTTTCCAATCTGAAATTAATCATTGTGGACGAGGAACATGATCCTTCCTACAAACAAAATGAACCAAATCCGAGATATCAGGGTCGCGATGCCGCTATTTATTTAGCCCATATTTGGAAATCACCTGTGATTTTGGGAACAGCAACGCCTTCTTTGGAATCCTATTATCATAGTAAAACAGGCAAATATGGCTGGGTAAAACTCGATGAGCGTTATGGTGGCACCATTCTGCCAAAAGTAACGATGATAAATCTGGTGGAAGAAAAGAAAAATAAAAGAATGATTCAGGAGTTTTCTGAAACAATCCTTGAGGCGATGCGGGAGCGGTTAACCAATAAGGAGCAAATCATTTTATTTCAAAATCGGAGAGGCTTTGCCCCTACCCTGCGTTGTACCACTTGTGGCTGGCATTCAGAATGTATCCATTGCGATGTCAGTTTAACTTATCATAAATCGAGACAAGGATTAAAATGTCATTATTGCGGATATTATACCCCTGCTCCAACCCAATGTCCTGCCTGCGGAAGTAAAGAAATACTTCTTCAAGGATTTGGTACCGAAAAAATTGAAGCCGAGTTACAAGTAATTTTACCGGAGGCCAGAATAGCGCGTATGGACATGGATACCGTAAAATCTAAATTTGCACATAACCGTTTAATTCAGGAATTTGAGGAAGGAGAATTGGACATTTTGATTGGTACACAGATGGTTACAAAAGGATTGGATTTTGCAAACGTAGGCATGGTTGGTATTTTAAGTGCTGACCAATTAATGCAATATCCCGATTTCAGAGCAGGGGAAAGAGCTTTTCAATTAATGACTCAGGTAAGTGGAAGGGCGGGAAGAAGAGCGCGCCAAGGTCAGGTTTACATTCAGTCCATGAATATTTCCAGTCCCGTTCTCATCGATATTCTGGAAAATGAAACAGAAAGATATTATGAAAGGGAACTCAGTGAAAGAGAACAATTTCAATATCCGCCATTTAAAAGGCTCATCCGTATTTCCCTGAAACATGTTGATCCTGATACTGTTAACCAGGCAGCTAACTCATTAAAAGACTATTTATTTCCCATCTTTGGCAACCGATTGAAAGGTCCGGCCGTTCCCTATATTGGCCGGGTAAGAAATAACTATCTCATCGATTTTTTATTAAAACTAGACAATGGGAATAGTAAATTACAAGAGGCAAAAGACATGCTATTGGGTGCACAACAATTGCTTAAAAATAATAAATCTTTTTCCTCGGTAAGATTTGTCATTGACGTTGACCCGAATTAATTCATTAAATAATTTGAATTTTCAAATTATGGTAGGGCGCAAGGATAGGATTCTGCGGATTAAGTTCCGTGATAATGCCATCTATTTCTGAAAGATTACAAACCCTCATTTTCCTTACAGAATTTAATTTTTCAGAAATTGCTAAGGCGTACACCTTCCTTGACGCTTTTATCATGGCCCTTTTAACGGTAACAATCTCCATTTCAAGCTCCGTCAGCCCCTCTTTTGCATCAATGCCATTCACACCCAAAAAGCAAATATCGGGTCGAATTTCGCCTAAATGCTGAATGACTTCACCACCAACGGCAATTTTTGCACTTTTAGATAGATTTCCTCCAATAAATAAGGTTTCACTATTAGGATGTTCCATTAATTGCATAGCCGTTGATAAGCTCACGGTGACGAAAGTTACGCGCAACTCGAGAGGAAGGATTCTGGCAATTTCTAAATTTGTTGACCCCCCTGATATCAAAACCAACATATCATCTTTGAGCATACTAATGGCCTTTCTGGCGATCATCGTTTTTTCCTGATAAGCATAAATATCGTTTTCCTTATAGGAATAAGCCTGATAGGACTTGCTCAAAGCCCCTCCTCTTACTTTAATTAACTTATCATCATCGGCAAGTTCTTGAAGATCTCTGCGAATGGTATCATCAGAAACACCTAATTTCTGACTCAAATCAGAGAGGATAACTTTATTGTGAATATTCACCTCCCTCAAAATCAATGAAAGTCTTTCTTTTTTTAACATGGCTGCAATAAATAAAAAAGCAATCTACTCTTTTTTTGGGAATAGATTGCCTGATAATAACATTTTAAAAGGGTGGTTAGTTAGCAGAATCTGCTTATGTGTTCAAGAAATAGATTATGTATTATCGTCAAAAATAATGATAAAATTCAAATTATAAATTTTAACATAATGCAATAATAAGAAATATAAATCTTAAAATATCAAATATTGCCTTATTTTTTGCAACTTAATGCCATTTATTTTCTTTTTTCATTCAATAAAATGCAATAATCAAACAGATAAAATATCCTACCCCAAATGATGGGTATGAAAAGCTATCAATCCGTCCATTGGATCTTTAACAATATCGCCTAATTCAAGATGATGTTCTTTAAGTACCTCTTTCATAATAGCGCTAAAAAAATAAGCAACAGAGCCAATTAAATATACTTTAACAGACTGATTTTCATTTATCAGCGTTAAAAAATATCTTTTCACAAACGAATCAAATTGTTCTTTCACCCTATCTTTTATCCAGGGTAAATCTTTATGTTTAAAGAAAAAAGGAGCTAAGCTGGCAAGATATCTGCTGGGGAAAGGATTTTTATATACTGCCTGAAAAATTTCCGCTTTGTCGAGGTGGAAGTCACTATTTACAAGCAACTGAATATCCGGAGGCAGTTCATTTTTTAGCCAACCTGTGAGAAGCAATAACCCCAAAGCAGCCCCACTCCCCTCGTCGCCTAAGATAAATCCGAAGCCACCTGCTGAGGAGTCAATCTGTCCATTTTTTATAAGACAGGCATTAGATCCAGTACCAAGAATACCAACCAGCCCGGTACTATGGGGACCTATTGAACGAGCAGCAGCAATAATATCAGTATCTACGTAAGCACTATGGACGGGTTGAAAAACCCTATCTAGGATGGTGGCCACCCGTTTTTTCTGATCCTCTGCACCACAACCTGTGCTATAAAAATAGATATGATGAATTTCTTTGGGTAGTTTTTTCCTTACACTAATAAACTGATCAGTCATTTCCTGATCGGTGAGAAAATAAGGATTTAAGCCGGGTGATTTTTCTTTAAAAACACATTCATTATTGGAGAGAAGCGCCCAATTTGCTTTTGTCGCACCACTTTCTACCAGGAGGATATTTAAAGGAGACATATCATTATGCATTGACATCTGTACTTTGAGAATGAATATTCAGCACATTGCGCACATTCCCATGTTTCTGCAACAGATTATTTGCTTCACTGTAAGACACATTTAATTGCTTCATAATCATCTTTATGCCTCTATCTATTAATTTATGATTACTTAACTGCATATCAACCATTATATTATCTAAAACGCGCCCCATCTGAATCATCACAGCAGTACTAATCATATTGAGCGCAAGTTTTTGCGCGGTACCAGCCTTCATTCTGGTTGAACCCGTAACAAACTCAGGACCGGTAACTATTTCAACCGGAAAGTCGGAAACCTCTGCAAGCATAGATTGAGGATTACAAGTAATACAAGCGGTTGCAATGCCCTCACTTCTGCATTTTTTCAATCCTTCGATAACATAAGGGGTAGTACCAGAAGCGGCAATTCCGACGACAATATCAGCTGCATCAATATCAAAAGCTTTCAAATCGTGCCAGGCCTGCAGCTGATTATCCTCTGCCGCCTCGACGGAGTTTCTAAGCGCTGTGTCCCCTCCGGCGATAATCCCAATGATCAAATTTTTGGGTACGCCGTAGGTAGGAGGGCATTCAGAGGCATCTAAAACGCCCAATCGGCCAGAGGTTCCTGCTCCGATATAGAATAAGCGGCCTCCATTTTGCATTTTTTGCACAATAGCCTGCACCAGTTTTTCAATTTGAGGAATGGCCTTTTCGACTGCATCGGGAACGGACCGATCTTCCCGATTCATATTCACTAACAACTCATTAACGGCCATTTTTTCCAAATGCCGGTAAGTCGAAGCCATTTCTGTAATTCTTTCCATATAAGTAAGTACTATGCAACAATATACAAATTTACAGTTTAAATATCGCAATATCTTGCAAAAAGTTGCAACTACTAAAAAAAATAAACCATCGCCAAAATAAAGATTTTAAATAACCTGGTAATAAAATGAATATAATGTTGGAAAGTAAATCTTAATTACTTATTTTCGTCCATTATTTTGGGGGTATAGCTCAGTTGGCTAGAGTACTTGCATGGCATGCAAGGGGTCATGGGTTCGAATCCCATTATCTCCACATAAAACCAGCCTCAGAGAGGCTGGTTTTATTATTTAAACAATATTCAATTCCAATATAAAAAAGATTAGATGAATCATTTATATGTTTTAAATCATTTTTTTTGGAAATATCGCTGGCACTTTCTGGGGGGCATTTTTTTCGTTTCTCTATCCAATTATTTCCGGGTATTACAACCGCAGGCCATCAGGGAAGCACTAGATCTGGTGATTCATAACGTAAGCCTTTATCGAAATTTTGAAGGATCCAAACTTCAACAAAGTTTAGAGACCATTCTGGGAAAACAATTATTAATTTTTGGATTATTTGTGCTTCTTTTCGCTGGCCTTATGGGCTTATTCATGTATTTCATGAGGCAAACCATCATTGTTATGTCCCGATTGATTGAATATGATATGCGAAAGGAAATCTTTGAGCATTATCAAATACTGGATCTTGCCTTTTACAAAAGAAATAAAACGGGTGATTTGATGGCTAGAATCACGGAAGATGTAAATAAGGTGCGTATGTATCTGGGACCGGCCATTCTCTATGGAATAAATCTGGTTTCTTTATTTGCTTTTGTCATTTATGCCATGGTTAATGTTAGCCTTGAATTAACGCTGTTTTGCCTTATCCCTTTACCTATTTTATCTATATCCATTTATTATGTTAGTGATCTCATTCACAAGAAAAGCGAGGAAATTCAACAGCAATTAGCCGTTTTAAACAACACGGCTCAAGAGGTATATGCTGGAATTAGAGTAGTTAAGGCTTATACCCAGGAAAATTCTATGCTGGGATTTTTCACTTCCCAAAGTCAGCAGTACAATCAACAATCTGTTTCTTTGGCAAGAATTAATGCCTTGTTTTATCCGCTAATGATCTTATTAATTGGCATTAGTACGTTAATTACGGTCTATGCTGGAGGTACCTTAGTCGTTAAAGGAAGTATTTCCACTGGTAACATTGCAGAATTTGTCATTTATGTAAACATGTTAACCTGGCCTGTAACGTCTATTGGCTGGATTGCCTCGATTATTCAGCAAGCGTCTGCAAGTCAAAAAAGGATTAACGAGTTTATGCAGACAAAGCCTTCTATTCTTTCGGGAAATACGGAGGATTTTAAAATCAAAGGGGATATTACTTTTAATAATGTGGGCTTGACCTATCCTGATACGGGCATTTGTGCCCTAAAAAACATACAACTCCATATTAAAGCGGGGGAAAAAATAGCCATTATAGGTAAAACCGGATCGGGAAAGTCTTCCTTTGCGGAGTTATTGCTTAGGATGAATGATGTATCTGAAGGAGAAATTTTATTTGATGGTTTGCCTGTTAAAGATTTGAATCTTGGCAGGTTGCGCGAACAAATTGGGTATGTTCCCCAAGATGTTTTTCTTTTTTCAGATAGTTTAAAGCAAAATATTACGTTTGGTAAGCCTGATGCTTCGGATGCTGAAATAGAAAAAGCTATTTTTGATGCTTCTCTCACTGATGAAATTAAAACTTTCCCTGATGGGCTAAATACTATTTTGGGGGAAAGGGGAATTACTTTGAGTGGTGGTCAAAAACAAAGGGTTTCGATTGCCCGTGCGTTGTTGAAAAATCCTGAAATTCTTATTTTAGATGATTGTTTATCTGCGGTGGACAGCCATACTGAAAATAAAATTCTAAATTATTTTCAGTCTTCGTTAAAGGATAAAACGGCTATTATTATTTCGCATAGAATTTATGTCAATTTACATTTTGATAAGATTTTGGTTTTTCAAGATGGCGAGATTGCTCACGCGGGTACTCATGAGGAGTTATTGAAGATTAGTCCGTATTATTTAGATTTATACGAAAGACAATTATCTGATGAGAGAATGGATTAGGGATAAGGGGTTAATAGGGATGTGCGAGCGGGGATGTGCGCGCGGGGACGGTTTTTTTTTAAAATTGTTGGACTAAGAAAAAATAAAGGGGTAAGCCTATGGTGATGTTAACGGGAAATGTGATGGCTAAGGCCATGGGTAAAAACAGACCGGGATTTGCCTTGGGGACGGTAACTTTCATGGCGGCTGGCACGGCGATGTAGGAAGCGCTGGCTGCGAGTACCGAAAAAATAAATCTGTCGCTAATTTCGGACGTCACAAAGGAACTTAAAATAGCAAAAATACAACCGTTTATAAGGGGAATAAATACGGCAAACAATACTGGAAACCAGCCAAATTCAAAAAAGGATTTCAATTTTCTACCACTTGAAATACCCATGTCTAATAAAAAAATAGATAAAAATCCTTTGAACAGGTCATTTGTAAATGGCTTAATTCCTTCTGCTTGCTTCGCATTTGCCAGAAAGCCAATGAGCAAACTTCCCAAAATCAAAAGAACACTTCCATTGGTCATGGCATGTTTAAAGATAAACTTTTTATCGATTTCGTTTTTTCGTCCTTTATTAAAGAAAGTAATTAAGATTAATCCAATTATGATAGCTGGAGACTCCATGAGCGCCATTATGGCCACCATATAACCATGCAATAGAAGTTGTTCAGATTCTAAATAGGCGGTGGCAGTCACAAAAGTCACTGCACTTACTGAACCATAAGCCGCAGCAATGGCACCAGCATCAAAGACATTTAACTTTCTTTTGAGTATAAAAAACGTATAAAAAGGTATAAATACGGAAATGAAAATACCGAATAACATAGACCAGAGAATATTTGTGGAAAAGGTCTCGTGGGATAATTCTTGTCCGCCTTTGAATCCAATAGAAATGAGCAGATAGAGAGAAATAAATTTAGATGAATTGGGCGGAATTTCTAAATCACTCTTTAAATAGGTTGCTAATACGCCTAACACGAAAAAAAGTAAGGCAGGGTTCGTCAAATTTTCAGCTAGTAAATTGAAATTCATTTTTTTTGTTTCTTTTGAAGAAATGTATGTAAGCTTAAAATTTAAGGATTACAATAATCACAAAAGGCAGGATCTTCTGCCATTTTCTGATTCGGATACAAGATTTCTTTTGTTTCCAAACATTTTTGACATGTATAAATGTGACTAATAACGGATCGGGTAGGAAAATGGCATAGTTCGCAGGGTAAACCCTCCTTCATTTTGACTATAGAAAATCCGGGAAAATGACAGGAAGGACAAGTTGATTTTAATGTAGCAACCAACCTTTCAGCCGCTAATGCTATGACCTTCATTCTCGACGGATTGTACATGGCCCTCATATCTGTTTCAACAAAAAGAGAAGAATTACTTTTAATAAGCTTATCAAAAGATTCTTTCAAATCAGGCCAATCTGTGATTCCTTTTATTATATTTTCTCCGCTGGATTTTGATTTCCTCAAAATTAGCCCATGGCTTGGAAATTTTGACCTATTAGCGAAGTCGGTGAGTTCTTCGAATGTAGTAATTTCTGCGCCATTAAAATTAGTATCGATACTTAATTCCCTGGCCGAAAAGGAGGCATCCTGTTTTTTATCTACCAGCAAAATAACTTCATCATCAGCGGGAAGGAAGTAAAATGAAGGATGGCTTCCGAAAGAACCTTCGCTGGAAATAGCTAAATCACATTGCGCCATTTCCATGGCCTTCTCACATTTCAATCGGGCAGTGAGCATGGCATCGTCTAATCGTTCAACCTCACCTGAAAAAGTGCCAAATAGATCAGAATCAAATGTTGGTAATGTAATACAATGTACCCCCAATTCCCTTTCTAATATGGGTGAAAGAACTTCTTCCTTTCCATGTTTTGTGGCAATTACAAGACGTCTTCCTTCAAACATTTACTCCTGTTTTTTAACAGCTTGCCGACTAAAAATTCTTATCCCTGTGATAAACAAGAGAAGTGCGATGGAGGCAATCAAATTTGTTTGAATAACGTCTTTAGTTAAAAACGCAGCAATAAACAGGAATAAGAATAGCATTAAAGCCAGATAAAATTTAATTGTTAACTTCATCATTTTAATTATTTTTTTATTTCATGCAAATTTGTTAGTTTTAATTCATAATTTTTTATTTATATTTACAATCATTTACATAAACAATATTTATGAATTATACTCTTAATCAATTGCAGATTTTTCTTAAAATAGTGCAAACCCAGAGTGTGACCAAGGCGGCTGAAGAATTGCATCTTACCCAACCTGCTGTTTCCATTCAACTTAAAAACTTTCAAGAACAGTTTGATATACCTTTAACCGAGGTAATTGGTAGAAAAATTTATATAACGGCCTTTGGGCGTGAGGTGGCTGAGTCGGTTGAAAATATTTTAGAGCAGGTGCAGGCTATTAATTTTAAAACTATGGCCTATAGGGGACAATTATCCGGGCGGTTAACCATTTCAACGGTTTCAACCGGCAAATATATTTTACCTTATTTTTTATCTTCCTTTTTAACATTGCATCCTGGCATTGAACTAATGATGGATGTTACCAATAAAAATAAAGTGGTTGATAGTTTGAATTCCAATGAGGTTGATTTTGCCTTGGTCTCCGTATTGCCAAAAACTATTCAGACGGATCAACTGGATATACTTCAGAATAAGTTATTTTTTGTTGGAAAAAATAAAATTCACCATGAGAAGGAACAATCTTTAAAAGATTTCTTTAAAAATTTATCTTTAATTTATAGAGAACAAGGTTCTGGAACCAGAAAAATTATGGAAAATTTTATTGAGCGAAATGATATTAGAGTAACAAAAAAAATGGAGCTG
>JBILDL010000041.1:0-9971 GCA_044352635.1 Saprospiraceae bacterium
GGGTTTACCTGGCCATCCTTCTCATGATAAAGCAAAAAAATATCTGAAAAAGGGTTTCGGTGGGGTTCTTTCTTTTACGGTGAAAGGGGATAAAGAGCAGGCAGTAAATTTTGTAAATAATTTGCAGTTAGTAAGCCATTTAGCCAACGTTGGGGATGCCAAAACATTGATTATTCAACCGTCGGCAACCACTCATCAACAACTTTCCGATGCAGAACAATTGGCGGCAGGCGTAACGCCAACCATGTTAAGAGTCTCCGTCGGTATTGAGCATATTGATGACATTACTGCCGATTTTTCTCAATCTTTTGAAAAAATCTAAACTTTTTACATAAAGAAAGAATTATTAAATGACTGGGTGAGTAGTATTTTTTACTACTCACCTCAACTGAATATCCCAGCTTATGAAGGGTTTGCTTTGGCGATCTGATGGTCCTTTTTTACTTGAATCGGGAGAAATACTGCCTGAACTTACGGTTTATTACCAAACTTTTGGTGAACTGAATAGTGAAAAAAATAATGTTATCTGGGTTACCCATGCGCTCACCGGAAACGCAGATGCTTCCGATTGGTGGGCAGGATTGGTGGGCCCGGGAAAATGTTTCGATCCGGAAAAATATTTTATCGTTTGTGCCAATAATCTGGGTTCTTGTTATGGTTCTTCTGGACCATTAGATATTAATCCGCTTACAGGTTCTCCTTATTATTCCGATTTTCCCTTAATCACCATTAAAGACCAGGTGCAGGCACATAAAGCCTTAGCAAAAGCATTGGATGTTCATCAGATTTTTATAGGTATTGGAGGTTCCATGGGGGGACAACAAATGGTTCAATGGGCCGTTGATGAACCCACTCGCTTTGTTCATTTAGTTCTTTTGGCAACCAATGCCAAGCATTCTCCATGGGGCATAGCTTTCAATGAAACCCAAAGAATGGCCTTAAAAGCCGATCCTGGTTTCTTTAATCCATCCTTACCCGATGCTGGAAAGGCGGGCTTGGAAGCAGCAAGAGCCATTGGTATGATTTCCTACAGACATTATAATACCTACGCCGTTACTCAGGCTGAATCGGCTGAAACAGATAAGATAGAAAACTTTAAAGCCTCTTCCTATCAACAATATCAAGGCTTGAAATTGTGGAAAAGATTTAATCCATGGTCTTATTTTACCCTGTCAAAAGCTATGGATAGTCATGATGTGGGCAGAATGGCTGGAGGTGTGGAAAATGCACTGGGAAAAATTAAAAGTAAAACTTTTGTTATTGGTATTAAAACGGATATTCTCTTTCCTATCGAAGAACAAAGATTTTTAGCTAAGAATATTGAAGGTGCTTCTTTTTTTGAAATTGATAGTATTTACGGGCATGACGGTTTCTTAGTGGAGTATAAACAAATTACCTTATTGATTAATGCGTTCCTTAATGGCATGGAATATTCCCATGAGCTTCCTCTTTATGAACCGGCTTTTTTAAAATCAGCACTGCCTGGAACAGAAAGATTTTAATTCGTTTGAATTTTGTGTATTTTGCATAGCTCATTGATTAAATTCTACCCGCTGTGTCCGATATCGCCGTTATTATCAATAAAAAGCATGAAAATCATGCCAATGCCGCTGTTTGGCTTCCTTTTAAAAGAACTTTTCCTGAGGCAAGTTTCTTTTTCACGGAATATTCAGGTCATGCTACTGAATTAGCAAAAATGGCTGCTTTACAGAGGAATACTATCATCGTCGCCGTAGGGGGTGACGGTACTGTAAATGAAGTAGTTAATGGTATGATGCTGGTTTCTAAGGAAGTGAGACGTACTCTTTCCCTGGCGATTTTACCAGTAGGTACCGGCAACGATTTTGTAAAAAGTACTGGCCTGAATCATTCGATGCAAAGCCTCATTCAAGCTATTCAACAAAATAAATCTGCCTTAATTGATCTCGGGAGCGTAACTTCTCTGAAAAATGGTAAGGATGAAATAAGGTATTTTGCCAATATTGCCGATGCCGGTATAGGTGGCTTGGTTGCCCAAAAGTTTCTCGGTCTAGTTCGATGGCTTCCTGCTTATCTGGCCTATCAAATCAGTATTTTAAGAGCTTTTTTAAGCTTTAAACACGCTTTAGTAGCCATTAAAGGGGATAACTTCGAGTATAAAGGAAAATTGTTGTCCCTTTGTGCCGCAAATGGTCAGTGGTTCGGCGGTGGATTGGGTATTGCTCCTCACGCCGATATTCAAGACGGAAATCTTGCTTTTGTTATTCTTGGGGACGTTACTCTTTTTGATTATTTGAAATATCTTCCAAAAGTTAAAAGAAAGGAATTTATTGATCATCCAAGTTTGTTTTATTATAATGGTAAGTCTTGCGAAATTGAGGTGCTGGAAGGGGAGAATTTAATTGAATTGGATGGCGAATTTCTAGGCCCCGCTCCGGCAAAAATGAATATTCATCCTAAAGCCATTTCACTTATCGGGATGCTCGCTCTTTTTCTTTTCTTTTTTCCCTCTTTGTTGCTTAGCCAAAAAGTAGATTTATTACTTCAGAAACAAATGGAAAATGCTGTTGCTGGTTTTAAAGGCGATGTGGGAATATACGTTTATGACTTGAAAAAGAATAAAGTAGTCGATATTCGCGCCGATACCGTGTTTCCAACGGCAAGTATCGTAAAAGTACCCATTCTTTTAGGGGTTATGGACAAAATTAATAAGGGTGATCTCTCCTATCATCAAAAATTGATATATAAAGATTCTCTGCTATATGAAGGGGAGGATATCCTCGGTTCCTTTAAAGATGGCGAATCTATTGAGTTAAGCAAGGTGATGATGCTGATGCTAACTACCAGTGATAATACGGCTTCTTTATGGTTACAATCTCTGGCGGGTACTGGCCTGTCTATTAATGCATTAATGGCTCAACTTGGATTTATTCATACCCGTGTCAATAGTAGAACACCTGGCAGAGAAAATAACAGAGATAAATATGGTTGGGGTCAGTCAACACCTAAAGAATTAGTTCAACTGTTTCAGCAAATGGTAAAAGGTAATTTATTAGGAAAATCATCTGATGATTTAATGATAAAACGTTTGGGTAGGAATTATTGGGATGAAGAGGCGCTGGCTGAAATTCCTGCGGGTATTTTTACCGCTTCAAAAAATGGGGCTGTAAATGCAAGTAGGAGTGAGGTCGTTTATGTTAACCATCCTAAAAATCCCTATATATTTTGTATTATGACCGCAAATAACTCCGATAAAAGCTGGGAAGCCGATAATGAGGCTTGGGTGCTAACCAGAAAATTAAGTAAACTTCTTTGGCAATATTTCAACGACTAATCATTTTTTATGAAAATTAATCTTTTCCTGTTCATCCTGTTTTTTCCAGCTCTTTTAATGTCTCAATCTCTTCGGGATAGCAAGCAAAGGCTTATTACCCTTTCTGAGGAGTCTATTATCAATAATGAAGCTAACCTTTTTACGTTTTCATTAGACTTTAAACACGAAACGCCCTTTCATTGTGCTTCCGTTGCCTGGACTGAAAATCATGAAGGTGAAAAACCCAATAGTCATTTTTTATTTTCATTTTCTAAGGATAGTGTGAAGTGGACGCCTTATGAATCTTTATTATCCGATGAACATGCTGTAGATATTCGGGATCAGTTTGCAACAAATCTGCTGTTTTTTGAGAAGGAATACCAATTTGTAAAAGTTCAGGTGGTTGACGGAAATGGTAAAGTGAGCAAGAATGTATCTGAAATAAAGATTAATTTTTTTAGTCCGGGTATGGAACCCGCGTCAAGTTCATTGCAGGAATCGGTGAGCGAAAAATCTTCGTGTGCCTGTCCGCAGCCAAAATTTAAAAGCCGGGTAGATTGGCGTTGTCCACAAGGGCCAACGTCGCCATCCATTACCACGGTTTCCCATCTTGTGGTACATCACTCTGCAGGGACTAATGTTTCCAATGACTGGGGCGCCATTGTTCTGGCTATTTGGAATTTACATGTTTATACCAATGGTTGGGCCGATGTGGGATATAATTGGTTGGTTTCACCTGATGGAACACTATTTGAAGGCAGAGGAGGAGGGGATAATGTTATGGGTGCCCATTTTTGTGGTAAAAATTCTGGTACTATGGGCGTTTGTCTCATTGGAACCTATACTAATGCGACGCCTCCTGATACTATGTTGGCAAAACTAAGTGAAATTTTTGCATGGAAGGCTTGCCAAAGAAGCATCGATCCCAATACCCAGACTTTTCACGCAAGTACCGGCTTCAATTTATTTGGCATTTCCGGTCACAGAGATGGTTGTGCTACAGAATGTCCCGGACAAAAGGTTTATGACCAAATAACCTTGATAAGAAAAACAAGTCAAAATAAGGTTCTCGCCTGTTCCGCCACGGCTACAAAACAATGGCCCGACGGATTAGAATGGATAAATATACGACCCAATCCTATATCGGATACTGAAAGTTACCTCGATGTGTATTTGTCCAAAACAGGTCCATTTTTATTTCAGATAATAAACATGGACGGACAGATTTTAATGGAGGAAAAACCTTTAATCCAAACAGGCATAAACTCTTTATCGCTGAAAAATATGGCTAATTTACCCAAAGGAAATTATGCTATTAAACTTCAATTTGGGCAAAAAGCCGTAACAAAAACCGTTGTTGTTCAATAACCGATAAGTTAAAAAGGAACTTGGCGGATGTCAGGATATTTACCTTGCAGGGTTCGTTTTTTATCAAACATGAAAAATGATGGTGTTGCATTGATATGATAATCCATCACAGGCTGACTTTGCCACTTCTTCAGGTCGCAGTAATGTCTGAACATAGGATATTCCTTCATCACTTTTTCAAAGGCCTCTTTATCATCATCTACGCTAACGGCTACCACCGCCCAGTTTTTCTTTCCTGCCAATTTTTCCTTTAAAACAGGTAACATTTGTTGGCAATGAGGGCACCACGTAGCCCAAAATACCAAAATAATGGTGTCGGCGGGGCTTTCAAGGAAGCTTGCTGCATTTCCCGAGTAATCAGGTATTTTGATAGCTGGAGGATTAAAGCCAATCTTCAGTGAATTGTAAGCAGCGAGACGTTCTTTTAATTCTTTCTCCTCCAATTCGTCTGTACATTGTTGTGTAGCGCTATAGGTTTCGTCTAAATATTGCAACAAAGCGGGTTTATCCAACTGTTTGAAACCTTCTGTTAAAAATTGTCTCGCGAAGTCAGCGGTTTCTTTATTTTTTCCAAACTTAATCATTACCGTATCAACAGCCATTCTTAGGTTTGCATCAGCCTCAGGGCCAGGCTGTTCTTGTAGAAAAAATCCAAAATACGCCAAAATATGCTCTACATATAAAGGGGTGAAAAGTAAAGTGGGGTCAGAAGCATCAATGCCCTTCCAGTATTTGTCCTGAAAATCTTTTTCCTGACCTTTCAGAGGTAATTTTATGTTAGGAAAGTAGAAGGGGCGGTTAGCTACCATTTTACCTGCCAGATTACTTTTATTTTCCTTTACAAACTTGTTGAAATTAAGGTCAAAATCTTTCATTTCACGCTCTATTTCCTTGATAGCTGTGGCATAAAACGCATTGGTTTTGTCGGGATAAATATCAGTAAATTGTATTAGCGCCCTGTTTCTTTCCTGCGCTTTATAAGCCGATTCCTTGTAAGCATACCATTTGGTATTTAAAGGAGAACCGGTGAACGTCGCAGCTCCTTCGGGTTTGTCAGCATCGATGGAAACATCAAAACCAAGAGTGTCAGCGATAATGATATCAACAAATTTTCTTTGTTGTGGATTAATAATAATTCTATATACACCCGCCTGGAAATTCTCAACGGGAACGGTGAATAAAAATTTACCGTCTGTTACCTTAGTATCTGTAACAGGTATCTCCTGTCCGTTAAACTTGGAAAGAACGAGATTATTTATTGGAGTGCCGGTTTTTAAATTTCCATTAATCTTGAAAAAATTCTGGGCATAAATAGATATTGAAAAAAATAAAATAATAGAAAAAATGGCAATGATTCTTTGAATTTTCATAGTATTTTGGCTAATCTTAAAGATGAATAACAAAAGTAATGATTTATATTCTTAAAACAACCAAATAAAATGTCCTATTGTCTTTCCGTTCAAAAACTACCCGAAAATCACGTTTCCCGATATTATCACGATCATGTTTATGGTGTCCCGATGGAAGATGATAGTCTTTTATTTGAAAGACTGGTTATGGAAATTAATCAGGCAGGATTAAGTTGGGTAACTATTCTTAAGAAACAGGAAAACTTTAAAAAGGCTTTTGATGACTATGACCTGGAAAAAATGGCTCACTATGGGGAGGATAAAATCGATGAGTTATTGCAGAATGAAGGAATAATAAGGAATCAATTGAAAATAAGGGCGGTCATTCATAATGCTAAAGTAGTACTCCAATTAATTGAAAAGTATGGAAGTTTTAAAGCGTGGCTCGATGTACATCACCCAGCTGAATTACAGGACTGGATTAAACTGTTTAAAAAAACCTTTAAATTTACAGGCCCGGAAATTGTCAGGGAATTTCTTGTTAGTTTGGCTTATTTACCTGGTGCCCATGATGAATTTTGCCATTTAAAAAAATAAATGAGTGAGGGGTAGCTTTAATTAGGTGAAACCCATATAAAATAATTCTTTATTACGTTTAACTAATAAATTATCTTCGATGTTTATTCTGAATTGTTGAAAAAATGAATCCATTGATTTCCTTGAAAAAAATAATACTGCTAACAACCCTTCTGAGCGTAACAAATGCCCTCTTAGGTATTGATATTTATTGGATTGGAGGGTCAGGAAAATGGTCCGATTTGAGTCATTGGGCCACTACCTCGGGAGGAAATATCAGACCTTCAGCCATTCCGGGCTCGAGGGATAATGTGATTTTTGACGATAAATCTTTTACGTCGCCAAATCAAACGGTAGAGATTGATCAGCAAATAACCTTCTGCCAATCTTTAAATATGTCAGCCGTTGCCCAGTTAGTGGAAGTAAAAGGTATATCCTCCAGCATTTTGAATATTTTTGGTGATTTAAAATTCAATGATAAAATAAATTTTACTTTTTTGGGCGAAGTAAATTTTTCGGCAGCTTTACCGAATGCTCAAATTCAAATGGCGGGAAATGCCTTTCATAGTATCGTCCGCTTCAAAGAAAATGCAGGTTCTTTTCAACTGAATGGAGATGTAGAAATTGATAGTTTATTGATATTTGAAGGAGGTGTTTTTTCATCGAAAGGTTTTGCTATAAAAACAAGATATTTAGACCTTATTCTTAATAATATTAAAACAGATATCAATTTTGATGAATCAAATGTAACCATTGATGGTTTCGCTTTTTATTTATCTTACAACAGTAATATTGAAATACCATCGGCCATCATAAATTATTCGAAAGGTAAATTCTCAGGTAAAAATACATCGATGGTGCTAAGCTCTGCGAATGCACTTTTTCAGATAAAAGGTATTGGTGGTTTACAGTGGAAAAAACTTGCACATACTTCCGGAACGGGTAAAGCCAGAATTCAAGTCGATAGCATTTCCCTTCAGGAATATTCGCTGAGCAGTGAAACTTTTACCACCGGTACCATTAGCATGGATACGCTGTTTTTGGCAAAAGGTAGAACCTACAGATTTCAGGAGGGAAGGAATTATAAACTCAAATTTTTAAATGCACAGGGAGATTGCGCCAATCCAATACAAATACTTAGTGGTTCGGGTGGAGTGAAAACAAATTTTATTGCAAATACAGGAGTATTAACAGGTGATTATTTGAGCATCAGAGATGTTTCAGCTACAGGTGGCGCTACGTTCAATGCCAATAATAGCTCCGATTTGGGAAATAATAATGGTTGGAATATCACACCCAAAACAAATAATAAATTATATTGGGTAGGTGGCTCAGGCGATTGGTTTGATCCGATGCATTGGGCATCGACGTCGGGCGGGGCTGCTGGCGGTTGCGTTCCTACAGCAGGGGACGATGTTTTTTTTGATGCCAATAGTTTTCCTGCCTCTGGGGGAACGGTTAATCTAAATATTGACAACGCCTATTGTCGCTCCATGGACTGGACAGGTGCAAAGGGTAATCCCTCTTTTGTAGGCAAATCAGACCAATTTATTCATATTTTCGGCTATTTGAAACTGATCAATGCTATGTCATGGATGCTTCAGGGGGATGTTTTTTTTGAAAGTAATACTTCTGGAAATGGCATCACGATGGCATCACAAAAATTTAAAAAAGATCTCTATTTTAATGGCGTCGGAAGTTGGATTTTAGAAGATGATATGGAGGTGGCTCTCGATCTTCACCTTATCAAAGGTGGCTTAAATACAAATAGTAAGTTCTTAACCATTCAAAATTTTAGAAGCCAACGGTGGGATGAAGCAGGAAATGTAAGATCATTGACCTTAGGTAGTTCTTTGGTCGTTATCAGGCCTCAACTCACCCCCTGGTCAGAATGGAGCATGCAAGCTAATAATTTCACCCTAAATGCGGGTAGTTCAACCATTATTTTTTTCAGTTGGGGAAATATGAGTATTTGGGGAGATAATCCTCTGAAATTTAATAATATACAACAATATGGACATTTTAATGTCAACGGAAATCTTTCGAATAATAAAAAACATGAGTTTAATTTATTTGTGAGTGCCAATAACCTTTCAGTATCCAATAGTCTGAGATTTATAAAATGGGAGGTGACCGGAGGATTCCAATATAAGGTATATTCAGGTTCTACGCTGTTTGTAGGGGAGCTCATTCCTGCGAATGCCTGTGATGGACTCATATATTTTGGTTCTACAATAAATAGTTTAAAGGCTTCTATTCATTTTGAGAATAATACTACGGTTAATAATTTTATTGTTAAAGATTTACATTCAGTAGGAACTGGCCTGGTTACTGCTACTAATTCTGTAAACTTAGGGAATGCGCTTAATTGGGTATTTACAGAAAAAGTGGGTAGAAAACTCTATTGGGTAGGAGGTACTGGTTCATGGTCAGATATTGCCCATTGGTCTCTGTCTAGTAATGGTCCGGGTGGAGAATGTATTCCCACCCCATTAGATGACGTTTTTTTTGATGAATTTTCATTTTCAGGTCCCGGGGCTTCTGTAGTGATTGAAACCAGTACGGTGTATGCTAAAAATTTCACTATTGGTAACGTTAAAAACAGACCATGGATAAGATCTCAGAATGTTGAAAATCTGGAGCTTTATGGTAATTTGGTTCTCGCACCAAGAAACGTTTGCGAATTTAGTCTTCACAGGCTAAGTCTCAAGGGAAATTTGACAACAAATACAGCTTTTTTCGCTGGTCAATTCATTAATTATATTGAAGTGGATGGCGGTGGAAAATGGACCCTTCTCGATTCTCTCACATGTTATGATTTGGGACTTAGAAACGGGACGTTGTTTACCAACGGACAGTCGGCTAATATCCATCAATTTTACGGAAGTGGAGAAAACACCCCTAAAACCTTGGAATTGGGTGACAGCCATCTCTATATCTCTGGGAATTTTGAGAATTACCCGGAATTCAGCCTACAAGGTGATTCTATCACGGTTATTTCCGGAACTTCTACCATTGAATTTATAAATGGGGGAGATTTTTACCAACGAAAGCCACACGATTTTCATAGGATATTATTTTCATTAGAGACGGGAAATAGCACCATCCATACAGGTTCAGGTATTTCAAAGGTAAAAATTCTTGAATTTCTAAGTAGTGGCACTATTTTAGGAAAACATAAAATAGATAGCTTATTGTTTGCACCAGGTAAAACATATAGACTTGACGCAAATAATCCGCAGGAAATTACCGGTTTTTTTCAGGTTTTTGGGAATAATTGTAATCCGATTGAGTTATTGAGTACTCAGACTGGCAAGCAATCCCAGGTAATCATGAATTCAGGTGAAATAAAGGGTGACTTTATTCAAATGAGGGATCAGTTAGGC
>JBILDL010000042.1:0-9961 GCA_044352635.1 Saprospiraceae bacterium
CTAATTGCAGCGCTTGCTCATCATCCGGGTGAAGCATAGCTAACCTATACTTTCGTACGGCACTCAATTGTGGGTCATCACTATCTAATGTAGCCTCTAATAGGTTATGTCTGTCAGAAAACTCAGGTTCTTGCTCTAAAAATGCGGAACGAATACTTTTATTCATCCAAACCTTAGCATTTTCTCCTTCTACTCCTTCCATTCCTCCAACAACCCTCAACAAAGTGGATTTACCGGAACCATTTTTGGCTATTAGGGCAATTTTCTGACCTTTAGTTACTTGCAAAGAAAGGTTATCAAACAATACTTTTTCACCGTATGTTTTAGTAATATTTTCAAGAGAAAGGTAGTTCACGTGTGTTTTATTTTTTCAAACGGATATAATCATTCAGGATTAAAAGTGATTCCCTCAAATAGATATCCTTCCCAACAGATTCTTTAAACGCTATATTTCGAGTAATTTTAGCGGAGTCAGCATTAATTTCAGCCAGATCAGTGGCCAAATTTTCAACGCTCTTTATTTGGTAATTTTTAAAGGCATCTCTAAATTCCTGCGCTTCTTTTTCCTGATTTTTAAGCAACTGCTTATAGGCATTTAAACTTAGCGGCATAATGGATTGATCCCTTTGTTTTTTTATGCGAAGGGCATTTTTAAGAACCATCTGGAAGGAAGGATCTGATTTTACGCGATCTTCACTCTTTTTTCTTAGTAAATCAAGAGATTGTAGCCTTGATTTTTGCGGTTCGTACCCAACTGGTGCAATCTCTGTCCACTCCATGGCATAATCTTCTTCTCTCTCACCTATTTCCAAATAATGATACTGGTCGGGTAAGATAATATCTGGTGTTACCCCCTTCAACTGAGTAGAGCCACCATTAATTCTATAAAACTTTTGCGTCGTTATTTTTACTTCTCCCAGAGGTTTAAATTCTTCGTAACCTCTAAGCCCCATATCCAGGTCGAAGAAACGTTGAACTGTTCCTTTACCGTAGGTCGATTTTGTTCCGACAATGATAGCTCTGCCATAATCTTGCAAAGCTGCGGCAATGATTTCAGAAGCAGACGCACTCATATTATTAACCATGACAATCAGTGCCCCATCATATTGAGTTCTTGAATCAGGATCACGTAAAACATCCGCTTTACTTTCTTTTGATTTCACTTGAACCACAGGACCTGAAGGGATAAAAAATCCGGTCATTTTGACTACATCACTTAAAGATCCTCCGCCATTATTTCTTAAATCGAGAATGATACCTTTTACATTTTCAGCTTTCAACTTTTCAATTTCCTTTTCTACATCTGGCGCACAAAAACGACCTTTTGGGTCTTCGAAATCGGCATAAAACCTGGGTAAATAAATATACCCGTACTTATCGTTAGGCAATTGGTCATTTTTCAAAAGAAGCGATTTAGCAAAACCTTCTTCCAATTCAATGATATCCCTTGTTATTTCGATTTCCTTAATGGTGCCGTCCACTTTTTTGACTAATAAACGGACTTTCGTTCCTTTTTTTCCTCTTATTTGCTGAACGACGTCATTGATAACCATTCCTGAAATATCTTTGAAATCGGCACCTTCCTGCGCTACTTTTAGAATGATATCATTTTCAAATATCTCCTTTGTTTTCCAGGCCGGACCACCCACAACGACGGTCGCCACCTTAGTATAATCACCAACGGTTTGTAGCGTTGCTCCAATTCCCTCTAATTTTCCAGTAAATCTGATATCAAAATTTTGTTTCTCTATTGGTTCAAAAAAATCAGAGTGTGGATCATACAAGTGCGTCAAGCTGTTTATGTAGATACTTAATCTGTCAGATCTTTTAGTCTTAAAGAGTCTTTCGTACCATTCATCATATAGTTTTAAAACAGCTTCTCTGGCCTCCTTTTCTAATTCTTCTGTGCTTTTAGCTTTTATTTCAGCACTCCCCTTTCCCTGTATTTCTAATTTCTCGTTTACTCTGGAAATAATCTCGTAAACGAGTAGTTTCCGCCATACCTCTTTTAATTCTGCATCGTTTGCAGGAAAAGGTCTTTTATCGCTATCTGTTTCAAAGGTAGCATCTCCATTTAAATTAAATGGTTTCGAAAGTAATTCTCTGTAAAACACCTGCGTCTTTCTTAAAGACTTATCAAGCAAATCGATGGATAGATCAAAAAAAGTGAAAGTACCTTCGGTTGCTTGATTATCCAGATTAAATCGGTGATTTTCAAGCTTCACGAGATCCTCTTTGGTTAAAAAACGCTTTCCACCATCAATACTTTCTATATAATAGTTAAATAATTGCTCTGATAATTTATCGTCCAAAGATTTTGGCCGGAAATGTAATTGTTCAACATAATTGAGCACCGTTTTCACCAACACCGCTTCTTTTCCTTCATTTTGCGATGGTTTCGGTAAAAAAGAGGCAATTAATAGAATGCCGGCAAATAGCGAAACAATAATAAGACCTTTCTTTTTCATTCAAATTAATTTACTTAAACGTGCGAATATAGCTTTTTAAAGCCGTTTTTTATGAAAGAATGCTTTTAGTAAACGGTTTTTTTTGTAGCTTGTTTCAATATATGACTTTAACTTGAAAAAACATTTGCCGTGGCTAGAATATATCTTATTTTAATCCTATTTATGATTACAGATGCAACAGCTCAAAGTACTTTCGTACCTAATTATGATGAAAACAAGGTGGTTAATTATTCATTACCTGATTTAGGCGACGTAATTGGCGAAAAAATTAATAACGTATCTCAATGGGAAAAAGCTAAAGGTAAATGGTTGCAAATTTATGCTTCAGAAATGTATGGAATCTTTCCATCAAAAAAAATAAGTGTTACTTCTAAACTACTGGTTCAAAAACCTATCCTAAATGGTAAAGCGGAAATGAACGTATGGGAGGTTTCTCTCGCTGGCAAATTAAAAGTTCATCTCATTGGTTTTATTCCTTTGAGTACGCCAGTCAAGGCTGCCTTATTAGGCCTTAATTTCTGCGGTATTAACACCGTTTTTATGGATACGGACATCCCTGTTTCCTCAAAATATGTAATTTGTAATGAAAGCCCATTTTTCAATAATCATATCGCCAATAACAAAGCAGTTGGAACACAAGAAGATAAATGGCAGATAGAAAAAGTGATAAATGCTGGCTATGCTTCTTTTTCCGTAGCCTGTGCCGATTTTGAAGAGGATTTTCCTGATGGTTACAAAGAAGGGGTGCGAACCATACTTGCCAATGATTTAAAGGTTAACCCCAAAGATTGGTCCGCCATAAGTGCCTGGGCATGGGGATTAAGTAAAATGTTAGATGTAATAGAAACCTTACCAGAACTCAAGAATACAAAAATGATTCTTCACGGCCATTCCAGGATGGGTAAAGCGAGTCTTTGGGCTGCTGCCAATGATACTCGTTTCGATGCAGTTATAGCCATACAGTCTGGGGAAGGTGGCGCAGCTCTGCTGAGAAGGAATTTCGGAGAAGGCATTGAACCTATAACCACTCGATTTCCTCATTGGTTTTTACCTGATTTTGCAAAATATGCGGGCAATGAATCTACCTTACCGTTTGACCAACATATTTTACTGAGCTTAATTGCCCCAAGACCTCTCTTCGTAAGCAGTGCATTAGATGATCAATGGGCTGACCCAAAAGGAGAATTTCTTTCAGCAAAAGAAGCTGGGGTTGCTTATCAGCTTTATGGAAAAAAAGGTATTACTGAAGTAAATATGCCTGATACAGAAGTACTGGTTGGCAAAAATGTAAACTACTACATCAGAAAAGGAAAACATGAAGTGAACGCTTTAGACTGGGATTATTTTTTAAAATTTATTCCCAAAGTTGTTTCTGGAGATTTTTGAATTCATTTATTAAAATGCGTCAGTAATTGTTCCTTATAACTAGGCCCAACTGGAATTTTTTCCTTCCCAACCTGAATCGTATTGCCATCTAAAAAATCAATTTTATTGATGGCGACGATGTACGATTTATGAACGCGTATAAATTGTGAGGAGGGTAATTCCAGTTCTAGCGTTTTTAAAGCACCCAATGACAATATACGACTCCCATTTAAATGAAAAGAAACGTATTCACTTAAGCTTTGTATGTATAAAATTTCCGATAACTTTAATCTGTGTATCCTATGTTCCGATTTTACTAATATAATTTCCTTATCCTGGCCTTCGTGTTCAATATTTACCATTTCAGTCTTAAACCGGTGACGTTCCAATGCTTTATTTACAGCCAGCGTAAACCGATCAAAACGAATAGGTTTTAACAAATAATCAACTACATCGAGGGTGTAACCTTCTAAAGCATGTTCAGGGTAAGCAGTGGTTAGAATAATCAGGGGCTTATAGGTTAATGATTTAATAAACTGCAAACCGCTCATTTCGGGCATTTGAATATCTAAAAAAATCAAATCTATTTCTTTCGTTTGCATTATTTGCATAGCCTCAAGAGGGTTTCTGCATTGGGCAACTATGGTAAAACCTAATCGTTGAACATAGTTTTCAATAAGCATTCGCCCCAACTCCTCGTCATCGACAATAAGACATCGCAAATTCATCATTTTACAATTTTTCAATGATTAAATCTACTGAAAAAATATGTTCTCGTTCTTCAATGTTTAGTTGAAACTGGTCCGGATAGATTAATTCCAGTTGTCGCCTTACGTTAAATAAGCCAATACCTCCTGTATCGTCTGTTGTATGGGATTTATCGGGCAGACTATTTTGGACATTCAAATGCAGGGATTCCCCCAAAAGCTGCAGCTTTATGTTAATCCATCCATTTGCTTTGTCCTCAAATTTACTATGTTTGAAGGCATTTTCCACTAATGGGATGAGAAGCATAGGCGCAATTTCAAGATGATCAGGAATTTCACCACAATCAAAATTTACATTTAATCCCCGGCTGTCTTTTAATAAATTGAGTGATATGAAATGCCTGATATAACCAATTTCTTTTTCCAGCCTTACCTTTGGCGCATTGCATTCGTACAACATATATCGTAACATATCAGAAAGAACAAGAAGATAATCAGGTGCTTTATCCGATTTTATTAGCGTCAATGTGTAAATATTGTTCAACGCATTAAATAGGAAGTGTGGATTTGTCTGACTGCGTAAAAATTTTAACTCTGTCTCCAGTTTTTCAGACCGCAATTGAACAGATTCCTTTTCCTTTATGGCAAATAAACGGGTAACCTGTAATAAGGTACTAAGAAGAAATGCCATAAATAAAGGAAAACTTCGACCCAGGAAATACCACCACCTGGTTAAGGTACTTATTTTTCTAATGCCCCGGTATCGACCCCTCGGATAAAAATATTCAACCAGTTCCTGAACACCATAGCTGATGGCCAGAATTAGGATTAAGCCAATAAACAAGTATAAAAAATGCTTTTTCTTAAGATAAAGCCTCGGGAAAAGAAACAAGGTATTTAAATACACCAAAGTCATTTGCCCTAATACTATAATACCCGATTTTGGAATCGTTTCCAAAATATTCTCACCTCCACCAATTAAAAAAGTTTGTGTAAGAAGTATTCCTAACCAAAGTAACCCTTGAAACAATAATATTTGGAAACGAGGCATATTTTATAATTTTATATTCTACAATATTACCAAATGTCTATGCTATTTTGTTATTTATTCAACAAAAGCCCGTTTATTATCAGTAAAACATTAAAAAGTTTAAAGTGGCTTGATTGATAAAATATGGGTATTCACTGAAAATATTTTTTAACCCTGTTTTTATACCTTTTATTTGTAGCATAAATAAATTTATAATGATTAAGTACAGTTTTCTACTCTTCTTTTCTTTTTGTTTGACCGCCATAATGGCTCAAAATACTACCATTACTGGTACAGTAATTTCCAACGGAGACGGCTCCTCCCTTCCCGGAGCGCATGTCATATTAGTGCCTTCTGCAGGAGGACCGGAACTTGATAATCTTACCGATGATAAAGGGAAATTTGTAGTTAATAACATCAAACCAGGTGATTATCTACTCAAAATAAGTTACTTAGGCTTTACAGATTATCAAAAACAACTTCAAATCACAAGACGTGGACTTGAGCTGGGTGATATAAAATTGGTAGAATCAGCCTACGAACTTGGGCAGGTTCAAGTCGTTGGACAAGCAGCTCAGGCAACAAGTAAAGATGATACGCTCCAATTCAATGCCAGTTCTTTTAAAACAAATCCTGACGCGTCTGCGGAAGAGTTGACACGGAAGGTTCCTGGCATTGTTATAGAAAATGGTAAAATTCAAGCGCAAGGCGAAGATGTAAAAGAGATTTTGGTAGATGGAAAACCATTTTTTGGAAATGATCCCGCAGCAGCATTAAAAAATCTTCCTGCTGAGGTAATCGATAAAATTCAAATTTTTGACAGACAAAGTGATCAGGATGCATTCTCTGGCTTTAACAGCGGACAGACTTCAAAGTCTATTAACATTATCACTAGACAAGATAAAAGAAATGGTGCTTTCGGTCGCTTATTTGGCGGGTACGGAACCGATGAAAGATACCAGGCTGGAGGAGCCGTCAACAGATTTAAAGATGACGTTAGATTTACTATTCTTGGACAATTTAACAATATTAACGAGCAGAATTTTTCAAGTGAAGATCTTTCCGGTGTAAGCCAGGGTGGAGGTCGTGGTTCTGGAGGCGGTAGTTGGGGCGGCGGTGGCGGCTGGGGTGGCGGAAATAACGATTTCGTCGTGGATCAGAAACAGGGAATTGCCAGAACCAATGCTTTTGGTATGAATTATTCCGATACCTGGGGTAAAAAATTGAAGATTTCAGGAAGCTATTTCTTTAACCAGGGCAATATTGTTTCTGAACAAAATCTTAACAGAGAACTCATTAATAATCGCAGTGATTTTTCTCAGTTCTATGAAGAACACAATGAAGCTACCTCCGGCAATTTAAATCATAGAATGAATATGCGCATAGAATATGAAATAAATAAAAATAATTCATTGATTATTCAGCCTCGTATGTCAATGCAAGATGCTGATGGAATGCAACTTATTACAGCCGAAAACAATACTCAGTTATTAAAACTTAACGATAGTAAAACAGATTTTTCTACCCTTTTGGGCGCTTTAAATTTCTCCAATCAGATTCTATGGAGGCATAAGTTTAAAAAAGCCGGACGAACTTTTTCTGCAGAAGTAAATAATTCCATTAGAAACCAAGACGGAGAGAGTAGTTTATACGCACTAAACAATAGTTTTGGCACTTTACTTCGGGCCGATACTATAGATCAGGAAAACAGACTGTTAGCTAAAGGTTCTACAGCTAGTGCCAATATTAACTTTAATGAGCCTATCAGCAAAAAGTCAGGATTACAATTATCCTACAATGTGTCGAGACAGATTGATGATTCTGACAAAAAGAATTTCAACCTTGATCCATTGACCAATACCTACTCTGAACTCAATGGGGCATTATCTAACGTTCTTGGCAGTGAATTTCTAACCCAAAGAGCTGGTTTAGGTATCCGCGGCGGTAATGAGAAAATGCAATTTAATCTGAATACCAACGCGCAGTGGGTAAACCAGGATGCCTCTCAGACGTATCCCTTACAAGCGAATATTGAAAGAAATTATTTCAATGTTCTACCTTTTGCCTATTTTAAATATGATTTTTCAAAGCAGAAAAGCATTCGATTTTTTGGACGCGCCTACACTAACGCCCCTTCCATAAGTCAATTACAAGAAGTAGTAGATAATAGCTCCCCTTTAAGATTAAGGACGGGAAATCCGGAACTTTTACAAAGTCTTGGGTATAATATGAGTCTTAGGTATTCCGCAACAAATCCTGCTAAATCCACTGTTTTATATTCTTATATCAGCGGAACCATCAATCGCAATCAAATCACAAATAGCACCATTATTGCCACTGAAGATACCTATTTGAATGGTGGCGTATTATTTCCACGAGGTGGACAATTAGTCGCTCCGGTAAACTTAAATGGCAATTGGAACCTAAGAGCGTTCACAACTTATGGCTTTCCTCTGAAAATGATTAAATCCAATGCTAATCTTAGTTTAAATGCAAGCTATCAGGAACAACCTGGCATGGTAAATAAACAAATCAATACCTCTGAAACAACCACTTTGGGCTTTGGACTGTCTGTGACATCAAATATATCTGAAAAGATTGATTTTACGATATCATCCAGAACCAATTGGAATCAGGCTATTAGTTCGTTGAATAGCTCTTTAAATAGTATTTTCCTAAATCAACAATTTGAAGGCAGGTTAAACTTGATTTTACCAGGTGACTGGACCCTTAGAAGCTCCATTATTAACCAGTCATTTAGTGGCCTGGGTGATGGTTTCAATCAAAACTATTGGTTATGGAACGGAAGTATAGGAAAGAAATTCCTAAAAGATAACAAGGGAGAATTATCATTGGTTGTATTTGATTTGCTTAAACAAAATGTAAGCATACAAAGAAATGTGACTGAATTATACATTGAAGATGCACAAACGATTGTGTTACAGCAATACTTTATGCTACGATTCAACTATCGTTTAAGTGCCATGGCACCTGCTACAAACAACCAGCAAAACAACGATATGAGACCTCCGGGAATGCCTTGGAGCAGAGGCAACTAAAAAAAGTGTTTTATTATAATTGTACCATAGTTGATTAAAAAAGCCCGGAATTTTTCCGGGCTTTTATTTTATCCTTTAACACCAATCCAACTAAATTCATACGCTAGATTAGGTACTTTTATTCTTTCTGCAATTCGCTGCAATCTGGCGGGCAAAGCCATTACATAATCTCTGGCCTTCTCCCCTTGAGCATTTAGATTGGTTACATTTCCAATTTTCCATTCCTCAAGCAAGCCCTGCATAATATCAATATAGTCTTGCGTTGTATAAACACCAATTCTTTGTGCGGCATCTGAAAAATGACTGAAAGTTTCCCCCATTTTCATACCTGTTTCTCTTAAAAAGAGAGCGGGCATAACGATTTTCTTCTTCATCATATCTTCCAGGGCCACCATCATTTCAGAAGGATCCACCTCTAAAATTCTGGCAACGAATGATTTGTAAGCTCTTGCGTGTCTTAATTCGTCTGCTGCAATAACACCACACATTTTTGAGAGTAACTTGTTACCGTATTCCTTTGCCAAAGTAGCCGTTCTTCTATGAGAAACATTAGTTGCCAATTCTTGAAATGAGGTATAGATAAAATTGCGATACGGATCTGAACCCGTTCCAATATCAAAACCATCGTGTATCAAATATTGAGTAGAAACCTCCATAGCCCTCATATTAATCCGTCCAGATAAATATAAGTATTTATTTAGCAAATCTCCATGTCTGTTTTCTTCTGCCGTCCATGCCCTAATCCAGCGACTCCATCCTTCATTTTTCTCCTGATTAACCCCATCAACACTCATCAACCATGATTCGTAGGTTGGAAGAGCCTCTTCCGTAATACAATCACCTATTAAAACCACCAGGTAATCATAAGGTAACTCTTTAGCCGTTTCTCTTAAAATTTTTACATCATCAAAAAAGTTTTCACTACTGGAATCTGGCAAAAAATCCGTAGGTTGCCAAATTTTATCAACAGGCGTAAGGTATGAATCAATGATATCATCCATGTTCTTAGCCAGGAATTGCATCACTTCGATGCGATTAGGAGATAGTTGCATGAAATATGGTATTGGTGTTTTTGGAATTTTGATTTGTACAAATGTACAACTTTTATAAGTAATTAATAATTTCGCACCGTTTATACTTTAAATATAGTATTGAAAATGAGAAAATTTATCGATTTTATTCTAAGTGCCCTTTGTATGGGTTCTTTTTTTCTGCTTCTGGTTATTTTTCACCCTATCCAATGGATTGCTTATCAGACCATTGGAGAAAAAGCACAAAGAAGGGTTGTTGAAATATTAAACTTCTTCCTTGTTGGCACCCTTCTATATATTT
>JBILDL010000411.1:0-2938 GCA_044352635.1 Saprospiraceae bacterium
CCCTGAAACATCTGAAATTCCTTTGTTCCCCCCCGTCCATTTGCCACCAAAAAAAGCCAGAATTAATCCGGCAATAATAGCAATGGCAGCACCAGGCACCCTACCTTTAAGTATCTTAACACTTATAACTGAACTTATCCAGGTGACTACCGCCACAACTAGGAAAGCAACAATAAGGGCATTTACCGACAGTAACTTTGGCAGAATTTCCATGATAAAATCTATTTTGAAAGTAATTTGATGATAACTGGAATGCACAAGAAAAGTAATAAGGTAGGTAATATACCCACCAATAGTGCCATGAAACCCTGAGAAAAAGCGGCAAAAACATTTTGTGTGGCCGACATGGCTATAATGATGGGAATATACATGGTACTCCAAAATAAGATGCCCTGCTCTGTCGGTACAGGTAATAATCCTCTTTTTTGAAGCCCATCGGTACAAATCATTAGTAAAATCATGGAAAATCCAACGCCTCCTACATTGGCCTCAATACCCAGGAATCTGCCTAAAGATTCCCCAATAAATTGTCCTACAAGAAAACAGAAGGCTAATAAACCTACACCGTAAATGACCATGATTGAGTATTAAAGAAGAAAAAATGGCTTAATTATTTTCAAATAAAGGAATCAAATCCTTTTTTGTCACCTTGCCCATCGCATTTCTGGGAAGATTATCCACCCATTTTATACGACGTGGAATCTTGTATTTAGGTAATCTTTCCAATAACCACTGTTGAAAAACATCGGGGTTAATCATTGTATTTTCCTTACGTATAATCGCAGCACAAACCAGCTCACCCCATTCATCATCAGGAACACCCACCACGCTGCAATCGTCCACACCTTCATACTGCCTGAGCACTTCCTCTATTTCTATGGCAGAAATTTTATATCCACCCGATTTAAGGATATCAATGGACGTTCTTCCGAGTATTTTATAATAACCCTCAAGTAAAATAGCCGTGTCGCCTGTTTTGAACCAGCCGTCCTCAGTAAAACTTTCTTCAGTAGCTTCCTTCCTTCTCCAATATTCTTGGAAAACAGCAGGACCTTTGACTTGAATTTCACCAGGTTCACCCGACGTTTCTTTACCGTCTTCCGCAACCAGTCTAATGTCCACCGTAGGAAGCGGCAAACCAACAAAACCAGGTTTTCTTTTACTCCGTCGATATGGATTTGAAATGGCCATACCTATTTCTGTCATTCCATATCGTTCAAGTAACCAATGTCCACTGATTTCATACCATTTTTCCATTACAGATACCGGCAAAGCAGCTGATCCGGAAACCATTAATCTCTTTTTGAGGAGATTCCCCTTTATTTCACCAGCCCGCCGGTCCGAAAGCCCTTCTATATAGGCGATTAATTTATAATATATTGTTGGAACGGCCATAAAGACGGTAAGAGAGGGAATTTCCAGTAATTCCACCACTTCTTTAGGATCAAATCTGGGAAAAAAAATACAGGTTGCACCTACCCAGAGGGAACAACAAACGACATTAATGATTCCATGAACATGATGCAATGGCAACACACACAGGGTTCTATCTTTACCTTCCCATTTCCATGCCTTATGCAGCATTTCAATTTGAGCCTTTATATTTGCATGGGTAGTCACTACCCCTTTAGGTAAATTGGTCGTTCCGCTGGTATATAAAATCATGGCTTTCCGCGACAAATTCAAAACGGGAAGAGATTTTTCAGGGAACATTCTGGAATGCATCATCCCGGAAATCGAAAATAAGCGAACAGGTCTTTTCCCCTGACATAGGGGTTCTAATAATGGTAAATATTCATCGGAGGCGACAATGAAATCCGCCTCTGTATCTTGAATAACGTAATCAAGAGACGGAGGCGGATAAGTTAAACAGAGTGGAACTGCTATTCCACCAGCAATCCAAATAGCCCATTGAACAGAAACATAATCGACGCCAGGATTTACCATAAAAGCAACCCTGGCTTCTACAAGATCATCCTTTTGACCTAAAAGTAAGGTAGCAAAATGTTGCGCACGATGAATAATCGAACCATATTTCCATGCTTCACCTTCTGAATAAACAGCTACCTGATCTTTATATCTTTTTGCTCTTTTAACTATTTCATAACACATAATGCTACTCTTTGTAAGGAGTCATTTTAGGGCTAATAAAGTGCATAATGGCCCATGCCAACATATACATCAGACCACAAACGAAGAAAATGATATTATAACCTGCGGTAGAATCTCCCAATTGTCTGTAAGTTTCAAGAATATAACCTACAAAAATTGGAAATAAAACACCTCCCACAGATCCGGCCATACCACCTATTCCTACAACTGAACTGATAGCCTTTTTAGGAAACATATCAGAAGCTACGGTAAAAATATTAGCGCTCCAGGCTTGATGTGCTGCAGCGGCTAAGCTGATAAGGGCAACGGCAACCCACATATTGGTAGCATACTTGGCCGACATAATGGGCAATACGCAAAGAGCAAAAATAAACATAGCTGTTTTTCTGGCTTTATAAACAGGCCATCCTTTTTGAATAAAGTAAGAAGAAAGATACCCTCCGCCAATACTGCCAATAGATGTCGCCATGTAAATAATTACCAAGGGCCAACCTGGTTTTTTGAGATCGAGATTAAAGCTCGTTGAAAAATAAGAAGGCAACCAGAATAAGAAAAACCACCAGATAGGGTCTGTCAATAATTTACCTATAATGAAAACATACGTTTGCCTTACACGAAACAATGTTCCCCAGGTAAGTGGCTTTTCATTGCTCGTATCTTCTTCATTATCACTATGAATATGAGCAAGTTCCGCTTCCGTTACTTTTTTGTGTCTGTTTGGAATTTCGTAATAGTACAACCAAAATATTAACCAAACAAAACCGATGGCACCGGTTATAATGAAGGCTTCTTGCCAGCCATACAAAGCGAGAATAGTAGGAACTAA